>CAXTJW010000639.1:0-2006 GCA_964244305.1 uncultured Acetobacteraceae bacterium | reverse complement strand
ACGACACCGGCCTGATCGGCGACGTGCTCGAGGCCTACGAACGCCTGATCCTCGACGCGATGCGCGGCGACCATACCCTGTTCACGACCGCCGAGGGCATCGAGCGGCTTTGGGAGGTGTCGATCCCGTTGCTGGACTCGCCGCCGCCGGTGCGGCTTTATGCGCCGGGCTCGTGGGGGCCGAAGTCGGTGCACCAACTCATCGCCCCGCACGCCTGGCGATTGCCGTTCGAGAGAACCTGGCGCGACCCCAACAGCTCAGGCGGATGACGGGTCAGTGTGCGCCGCCGGGGCCGCCGGGCTTGGCAGGCGACAGGAACCCGACGCAGAGCAGGCTGATGATCAGCCCGGCCCCGATCAACAGGAAACAATCGGCATAGCCCATGACCGTCGCTTGCCGCCGTACTTGGTTTGCCAGGCGGGCAAGCGCTTGGTCCGGGCCGACGAGCTGCGCCATCTGCCCCAGCCGCTCGGCCAACAGCACCGAGTTCTGCGTGACCCGCTCGGAAATGGCGGAGAAGTGCCAATGCTCCCGGTGCTCAGCTGCCGTCGCCAGCAGGGCGATGCCGAAGCTGCCGCCGAGGTTGCGGAACATGTTGAACAACGCGCTCGCCGCCCCGGCCTGTGCCGGCAGGATGCCGATGGTCGCCATCTGAGCCAGCGGCGAGATGATGAACGGCTGGCCCAACGCACGCACGAGCTGGGACCACCTCAGTTGGTCGATCCCTGTGTCCGCCGACATGCCGAAGCCGTTCATCAGGCAGCTCGCCGCAAAGAGAATAAGGCCGAAGGCCAGCACCAGCCGGCTGTCGAAGCGCCGGAGGATCGCGGGCAGGAACGGCAGGATGGCGAGCTGCGGCAAGCCCATCCACATCTGCACCTCGCCGATCTGAAACGCGTTGTAGCCCTGCACGCGTGAAAGATAGAGCGGCAGGATGTAGATCGAGCCATAGAGCGCCAAGCCGCTAGCGAAGTTGACCAGGCATGCCGCGCCCAACGAGCGCCGGCGCAGCAGGCGCAGGTCGATGAACGGCTCCCGCCTTTGGAGTTCGATCGCGAGGAATGCCGTGATGAAGATGGCCGCGAGCACGGCGCAGAGCACGATGCGGCTGTCGCCGAACCAGTCCTTGCGCTGTCCCTCCTCCAGCACGTATTCGAGGCTGCCGAGCCCGACCGCCATGCATGCAATGCCGCCCCAGTCGCCACGCGCGAGCCGTTCCAGCCGCATCGGCTGCGCGTCCAGTCCCCACCAGATCATCGCGACCAGCGCCGCGCCGGGGACCAGGTTAATGTAGAAGATCCAGTGCCAGGAGTAGGTATCCGTCAGCCAGCCGCCGATGGTCGGGCCGATGGCCGGGGCAAAGGTGACCGTCATGCCGAAGATCGCGCTCGCGATGGAGCGCTGCGTCGCTGGAATGCGCAGCAGCATGATCGTGAAGGCCGTCGGGATCAGCACGCCCCCGGTGAACCCCTGTCCGACGCGGAACAGGATCATCTCGCTGAGGCTCGTGGCCAGGCCGCACAGCACGGAAAAGCACAGGAACAGGATCGCGTTGACCACAAGGTAGCGGCGCAAGCTGAACACGCCGGAAAGCCAGCCGGTCATGGGTATCACGATGATCTCGGCGATCAGGTAGCCGGTGCTGATCCAGCTTCCCTCGTCCAGGCTGGCACCCAGCGTGCCCTGGATGTCGGCCAGGCTGCTGTTGGTGATCTGGATATCGAGCACGGCCATGAACGCGCCGAGCGAGCCGCCCAGGAATGCCACCCAGTCCCGCAGCCCCGCCTTGGTGCGCGGCGGAGCGGCGGTGAGGACGCCGCTCATTTCTCCGCCAAGGTCCGCAATTGGCCCGGCGGCGCCGTGCGGGTATCGACCGATGCGGTGACGGATAGCCCGGGGCGCAGCTGCGACAGGCGCGGATCCGCGTCCAGCCGGATGCGCACCGGGACGCGCTGCACGATCTTGGTGAAGTTGCCGGTCGCATTCTCCGGCGGCAGCAGCGAGAA
>CAXTJW010000638.1:0-2015 GCA_964244305.1 uncultured Acetobacteraceae bacterium | reverse complement strand
TTCGAGCGGGCGCATTTCCTGGATGGGTTCGGCCATGCGGACAAGAAGTTCCATTTCCGGGCGGACTGGCGGGCACTCGGCGACACGGAAGGCAAGCTGCCGCCGCTGCCGGACTGGGCGCCGCTCACCGACCAAGCGACCGACGAACGGCCGTTGCGGCTGGTCGCGGCGCCTGCACGGCAGTTCCTGAACTCGACCTTCACCGAAACGCCGACCGCCCGGAAGCGCGAAGGACGGCCGCAGGCGTTGATCTGCCCGGAGGACGGCGCGCGGTTCGGCATCGCGGACGGAGCGTCGATGCGCCTGGGGAATGCGCGCGGCGAGGTGGTGCTGCATGCCCGTCACGTGCCGGGGCAGACACCGGGAACGGTGATCGTCGAGAGCATCTGGCCGGCCGCCGCATTCGGCGGTTTGCAGCATGGCATCAACGTGCTGACCAGCGACGAGCCCGCCCTGCCCGCGGGCGGGGCCGTGTTCCACGACACTTCGGTCTGGATGCGGCCGGAGCTTGCCGCCGGGCTCGCGCTGGCCGCGGAATAGCCGGCGATGGGCGCCGCGCCAACCTGACCCGACCCAAGGAGTATCGGCATGGACTACGTAAGGCTTGGCTCGACCGGCCTCGAGGTGTCGCGCATTTGCTTGGGCTGCATGACCTATGGGGCGTCCGACCGCGGCAACCACGCCTGGACCATGGACGAGGCGAGCAGCCGCCCGCTGATCCAGCAAGCGTTCGAGCTGGGCATCAACTTCCTCGACACCGCAAACGTCTATTCGGACGGCAGTTCCGAGGAGATCGTCGGCCGCGCCGTCCGCGACTTCTCGCGCCGCGAGGACGTGGTGATCGCGACGAAGCTCAATGGCCGCATGCGGCCGGGCCCCAACGGCGCCGGGCTGTCGCGTCGGGCGGTGTTTGCGGAGATCGACAACAGTCTCCGCCGCCTCGGCACCGACTGGGTGGACCTGTATCAGATCCATCGCTGGGATCCGGCGACGCCGATCGAGGAGACGCTGGAGGCGCTGCACGACGTGGTCAAGGCCGGCAAGGTCCGTTACATCGGCGCGTCGTCGATGTATGCCTGGCAGTTCGCCAAGGCGCTGTATACCTCGCGCCTGCATGGCTGGACCGAGTTTGTCAGCATGCAAAACCACCTCAACCTGCTGAGCCGCGAGGAGGAGCGCGAGATGCTGCCGCTCTGTGTGGATCAAGGCATTGGCGTGCTGCCCTGGAGCCCGATGGCGCGCGGCCGGCTGACCCGTGATTGGGACGAGACCAGCGCCCGGCAGGAGAGCGACGTGTTCGGCAAGACGCTCTATGCCGCGAACACCGAGTCCGACCGCCAGGTCGTGCAGCGTGTGGCGGAGGTCGCGGCACGGCGTGGCGTCCCGCGGGCGCAGGTGGCCCTGGCCTGGGTGGCGCAAAAGAACGTCGTCACCGCCCCGATCATCGGCGCCTCGAAACCGCAACACCTGGACGACGCGGTCGCCGCCTTGTCGCTCGCGCTCACGCCGGAGGAGGTCGCGCTGCTGGAGGCACCTTACACGCCGCATCCCGTCGTCGGGTTCAAGTAAGACCAGCGAGCGAGGCGGTCACGGACCGCAGCGAAGGCCCGGCAGCTTCCCCGAGTCGTAATAAACCGTCATAGCGAGCCGCCTTCGGCGTGGCAATCCAGGGCGCTACAATCTGCGACTGGTGCAAGTGGTCCTGGATTGCTTCGTCGCTAAGCTCCTCGCAATGACCGTGCTTGTAGCGCTAAACCGGGACTTCGCCGTTCGTCACGCCGCGAGCGGCAGCCCGGCCGCGCTCCACTCGGCCGCCAGGATGGTTCCCGTCGCCGACTTCGTGATGAGGACCGTGCGCCGGTCCGGCCCGCCGAAGGCCAGGTTCGTGACCGTGGAGCCCCGGCACGACACCAGCCGTGCGGTCACCGCGCCCTGCGCATCCAAGACGAACTCGGCGCCGAGCGAGGCATGGGCGAGCAAAACGTTGCCCGCACTGTCGGCCGCCATACCGTCGG
>CAXTJW010000637.1:0-2016 GCA_964244305.1 uncultured Acetobacteraceae bacterium | reverse complement strand
TATGGCTCAGCGAGATCATGCTGCAGCAGACGACCGTCGCAGCGGTTATACCGTACTATGAGCGGTTTGTGCTGCGTTATCCAACCGTCGAGGCGCTGGCGGCGGCGGATGACGGTGCGGTGATGGAGGCATGGGCCGGGCTCGGCTACTACGCCCGCGCACGGAACCTGCTTGCCTGCGCCCGGCGCGTGGCGGCGGCCGGCGGGTTTCCGGACGCGGTCGAGGGTTTGCGGGCGCTGCCGGGCATCGGCGAATACACTGCCGCCGCCATCGCCAGCATTGCCTTCGGCCGCCCCGTGGTGCCGGTGGACGGCAATGTCGAGCGTGTTGCGGCGCGGATTTTCGCCATCGCCGATCCGCTGCCCGGCGCCCGGCGCGCAATTGCGGCGGCGGCGGCGCGGCTGGGGCAGGACCCGGCGGCCCAGGCGCGCCCGGCGGATTTCACCCAGGCGCTGTTCGACCTGGGTGCGACGATCTGCACGCCGCGCGCCCCGGCTTGCGCGATCTGTCCCTGGATGGAGCAGTGCCAGGCGCGCTCGCTCGGGCTGGCGGAGGCGCTGCCGCGCAAGGCGCCGAAGGCCGCGCGGCCGATGCGGCATGGCGCGCAGTTCTGGCTGCTGGATGCGGCAGGCCAGGCATTGCTGCGCCGCCGTCCGCCGACAGGGCTGCTGGGCGGCATGCTGGAGCTGCCGGGCGCGCCGTGGCGGGATAGGCCGTGGCCGATGACCGAGGCCCTGGAACACGCGCCACAGCCGGCGGATTGGCGGCTGGCCGGGCAGGCGACGCACGGCTTTACCCATTTCACGCTGACGATGGACGTCTATACGGCGCGGGTGGAGCGGATTACGGCGTCCGGGTTGCTGCGCGACGCTGGCACGCTGGCGGACGAGGGGCTGCCCACGGTCATGCGCCGCTGCGTGCAGGTGGCCATGACGGCCAGTTAGGCCGGCCGCCAGCCCCAGCGGCTGTCGAGCCAGGTGCGCAACGCGAGCAGGGTCGGCACGTCGGCGGCAATGGCCCGGGTCAGCGTCGCGCTCACCGGCGCCGGTGCCGAACGTACGCCGAGCGACGCCGCCTGGGTCAGCACGCCGGGCGTGGCTGCGGCCTCGGCGCAGGCCCGGCGCCACATCGCGACGCGGCCGGCTGGGGAAAGCTGCGGCAGCACCAAGGCGACGTCGAGTATCGCAGCCGCAGCGGCGGCGCGGAGTGCGGCAAGCATCAAGGGCGGCGGGGACTGGTGTGCGGCGACCTCGACGGCGGTCGGCACGGCGGGGAAGGCGGGGTCGCGCAGCCATGCGCCCGCCGGGTCGACGGTCCCAAGCGTCATGACGGGCGTCATGTCATGCTGCGCCGCCACGGCCAATTGCGCGCCTTGGCCGGAATAGAACACGGCGTCGGCGACGTCGTCGGCGCTGGGCGTCACCTCGACGCCCAGCATGTCGAGCGCCATCAGCGCGGGCAATGCCAGCCCGTCCGGATGCGCCCGGCCAATCCGAAGCGTGCGGCCGGGGCTGAGCGGCACGCGGCTGACGAGCACGGCGGAGGTCAGCCCCGCCCAGGCTGGAACCCAACGCGCTGCGTCGAATTGGGCGCGCGGGTCGCCCACCAACCACGCCAGCGCGGCGGAGCCCGGCAGCAGCAGCGCGGTGCCGCCATCCGGTGGGGCGAGCGCCTCGAACTGGTTGGCGCCGGTCACGCCGTCGACGCCGCCCACGGCGCTGCGCGCGACCGGTTGCGCGGCCAGCACGGCGAACGCGCTGGGAAAGACATGCGCGAGGGCAGGGATCAGCAGGTCGGCCCAATGGTCGATCCGGCCCTGTGGCGGCCCGGCGACAATGAGCGCGGGCCCCTCGAGCAAGCCGTCTGGAAAGCCGGAATGCGCCTCTGTGACGCCGGGGGCTGCCGGAGGGGCGGCTGCATTGGCAAAGCGGAGCGTGGCCGGACCGGCGATCAAGCCTGCAGCCAGCGACAATGCGCGGCGGCGGCCAGGCAGCGGCAGACCAGTCATTGGTTTCC
>CAXTJW010000636.1:0-2019 GCA_964244305.1 uncultured Acetobacteraceae bacterium | reverse complement strand
GGGCTGGACCTGATGCCGCTGGTCGCCATGTCGCTGCTGATGAGCCTGCCGCCCGACGACGATTATCGCCGGGTGTTCCGCGACCAGCCGCTGATCACGCGCATGATCGCGGAGGGCCGCGTTGGCCGCAAGGCGAGAGGTGGCTTCTACCGCATGAGCAAGGCGGGGACGGAGCGGACGCTGGAGGCGATCGATCTCGAGACCGGCGAGTATCGCCCGGCGGCTAACCCGAAGCTGGAGGCGGTCGAGGCTGGACGCCGCGACCTTGGCGCGCTCGTGCGCCACCCGAGCCCCGCCGGCCAATACGCCAACGCTGTGCTGGTGCAGGTCCTGGCCTACGCCGCGTCGCTGGTGCCCGCCATTGCCGACGACATCGCGTCGGTCGACGAGGCGATGCGGCTGGGCTACGCGTGGTCGCAGGGGCCGTTCGAGCTGATGGACCGGCTGGGCACGGACTGGCTCGCGGACGCCATCGAGGCCGCCGGGCTGCCGGTGCCGGCGCTGCTGACGCTGGCGCGCGGCCGGTCGTTCTACCGGGTGCAGGACGGCGTCATGCAGTGCCTGACGCCCACGGGTGAATACGCCGCCGTGGCCCGGCCCGCGGGCGTTTTGCTGCTGCAGGACATCAAGCGCGCCGGTAAGCCGGTGATGCGTAATGGCTCGGCCAGCGTGTGGGACATCGGCGACGGCGTGCTGTGCTTCGAGTTCACCAGCAAGATGAACGCGATCGACCCGGACATCATGACGCTGCTTGGCCGCGCACTCGGCGTCGCAGCCAAGGGCTTCCGCGGCATGGTGCTGTATAACGAGGGCGAGAACTTCTCGGTTGGCGCCAACCTGGGCATCGCGATGTTCGCCGCCAACGTCGCGGCCTGGCCGGTGCTGGAGCAGCAAGTCGCGGGCGGGCAGGCGGCCTACAAGGCGCTGAAGTATGCGCCGATCCCGGTCGTCGGCGCGCCGTCCGGCATGGCGCTCGGCGGCGGCTGCGAGATCCTGCTGCACTGCAGCGCGGTCCAGGCGCATTCGGAGACCTACATGGGCCTGGTCGAGGTCGGCGTTGGGCTGCTGCCGGGCTGGGGCGGCTGCAAGGAGTTGCTGGCGCGGTGGCAGGCGGACCCGAAGCTGCCGCGCGGCCCGATGCCAGCGGTGGCGAAGGTGTTTGAGATCATCTCGACCGCGCAGGTGAGCAAGTCTGCTGGTCAGGCGCGCGGGCTGGGTTTCCTGCGTGCGACGGACGCCATCACGATGAACCGCGACCGGCTGCTGTACGACGCGAAACAGCGGGTTTTGGCGCTGGCGGACGGCTATCAGCCGCCGAAGGCGTCCGAGTATTGCCTGCCCGGTCCCGGCGGCCGCGTGGCGCTCGACCTCGCAGTGGACGGGTTCGCCGCCGCAGGCAAGGCGACGCCGCACGATGTCGTGGTGTCGAAGGCGGTCGCCCGCGTGCTGACCGGGGGCGAGGCCGATCCGCTGGACAGCTTGACCGAAGACGACATCACGACTCTTGAGCGCAGCGCCTTCATGACGCTGGTGCGCAACCCGGCCACCCTCGCCCGCACCGAGCACATGCTCGCCACCGGCAAGCCGCTCCGCAATTAGGAAGTCCCCGCACATGGCAACCTACACCGCCCCCCTCCGCGACATGCGTTTCGTGCTGCACGAGCTGCTGGACAGCAGCGCGCTGTCGGGCCTGCCGGGCTACGAGCAGGTGAACCGGGAGCTGATCGACGCCGTGCTTGAGGAGGCGGCGACGCTGAGCCAGGAGGTGCTGTTCCCCCTCAACCTGTCCGGCGACGCGGAGGGCTGCACCTTCGAGAACGGCGTCGTCCGTACGCCCACGGGCTTCAAGGAAGCCTACCGGACGATGATCGAGGGCGGCTGGACCTCGCTCGCCTGCGACCCGGCCTATGGCGGCCAGGGGATGCCGATGCTGGTCAGCACGGTATTTGAAGAAATGGTGTCGAGCGCCAACCTCGCCTTCGGCATGTACCCGGGCCTGTCGCACGGCGCCTACCGCGC
>CAXTJW010000635.1:0-2031 GCA_964244305.1 uncultured Acetobacteraceae bacterium | reverse complement strand
CGCCGTACCGACAGCAACCCGAACGTGCGGTTGCTGCGCTGCTCGGCGTCCAGCGGCACATACACGATCCACAAATCCATGATCGGCACGTCGTCCCCGGCCCAAATCTTCAAGGTCTGATACGGATACTCCGTCCGGATCGTCATCTTGTCGCGGTTGTTCTCCCACCCGCCCGTGCGCTTGCTGCCGAAGATGACCCGCTCGCCCAGCGACTGCCCGCCGCCGGTGCGGGCGAAGGTGTAGTCGATCTCGAACCAGCCCTCGCCGATCCGCCGCCCCAGGAAGCGCGGGCGGATTTGGCCCATTTGCGCCCGGTGCAGGAACTGATGATTCATGTCCATCAGGTTCTCGTGCATGAACGTGTAGTGGCATCCGATGGGCTTGCCGAAGCGCCGGGTCTTGTAGGCGGGGTTCGCGACCGACCCAAGCGCCGGCAATGGCCGCTGCTCCGCCACCGCCGCGTCGCCGGGGAACACGAAAACCAGGCCCTCGGCCTCGCGGCAGGGATAGGCGCGCACGCCGTTCGGCAGCCGGCCCTTGCCGAGATAAGGCACGTCGACGCAGCTGCCCGTCCGGTCGTAGGTCCAGCCGTGATAGCAGCAGCGGATCGCGTCGCCGTCCACGACGCCCTTGTGCAGCGGCACCTGGCGATGGGCGCAGCGGTCCTCCAGCGCGAACACGCCGCCGTCCTTGCCGCGCACCAGAACGATCGGCTCGCCGGCGAAGCGCACCCCAAGCGCCTTGCCCGGCTTCACCTCGCGCGACCAAGCCAGCGGATACCAATGGTCGGGATGGGCGCCCACCCGGCGCAGATCGGCGCAGGCCAGGGTCTTTGGTCCGTCGAGCATCGCGGTCTCCTTACCCGGCCGACCATCCAGGGTCGATGCATTTGCGTCAATGCGTTATGAACCGTCGCGCTGGTCGCGGACGCGTTTCGTCCTATGTTGTGGCAATGCTCGACACAACCCAGGCTGCCCCGCCCGCCAAGCCGACCTTCACGGCAATCCTGCCGCGACCGCCGATGCCGACCCGGCTGCGGTCCCAGGTCGAATCGTTCCTCGTCCTCCGGCGCAACCCGCTGGAGCTCTGGGGCGCGCCCGCCTATGAGCAGGACATCCTCGGCGGCCGCTTCCTGGGTCGCGAGCAGTTGATGCTGAACTCACCCGAGGCGATCCGCCACGTCTTGGTCGCGAACTATGACAACTACGGCCGCAACGTCGGCGCAAAGCGCGTGCTGCAGCCATTGCTCGGCCGCGGATTGTTCCTGGCCGAAGGCGCCGCGTGGCGGCATCAGCGGCGCACGATCGCGCCGGCCATGTCGCCCCGGA
This sequence comes from uncultured Acetobacteraceae bacterium, assembly GCA_964244305.1. Lineage (GTDB taxonomy): Bacteria > Pseudomonadota > Alphaproteobacteria > Acetobacterales > Acetobacteraceae > CAHJXG01. The sequence continues at coordinate 703 of CAXTJW010000635.1, read as the reverse complement.
CCATGCCGGTGCTGTCCCGCCACGTCGTGGCAGCGTCGCGGCATACCGAGGCGACATTGAACGGCCTGACCGGCAAGCCCATCGTGCTGATGCCGCATTTGCAGCATCTGGCGCTGCATATCGCCGGGCAGTCGATGTTCTCGCTCGAGATGGCCGGGTTCGGGACGGAGCTGCGGGCGCGTCTCCTGGACTATGCCCAGCGTTTCGCCCAACCCGGCGCGCTCGACCTGCTGCTGCCGGTCGACATCCCTTCCCCGCTCGACCTCGGGCGCGGGAAGTTCCGGGCCGAGTGGCTGCGCTTCATCGACCGGCTGATCGATGCACGTGCGGCGCAGGCCCCGGCGGAGGGCGGTCCACGCGACCTGCTCGACATGCTGTCCGCCGCACGGGACCCGGATACCGGGGCGATGTTCGGCCGGGCGCAGCTGCGGGACGAGGTCGCGACGATGATCCTCGCCGGGCATGAGACGACGGCCGTCACCTTGTTCTGGGCCTGCTACATCGCCGCCCGCCTGCCGGATCAGCAGGACCGGCTCGCCGCCGAGGTCGCCGGCGTCGACTTGTCGGAGGACGGCGCAGTGAGTGCCTTGCGCTCGCTGCCTGCCGTTCGCGCCCATGTGGACGAGGCGCTGCGGCTATATCCCCCAGCGTTCCTGATCGTGCGGGAGGCGTTGGCGCCGGACGTGATCGCCGGGCACAAGGT
>CAXTJW010000634.1:0-2037 GCA_964244305.1 uncultured Acetobacteraceae bacterium | reverse complement strand
TTCCGTGCCGGCGGGGTGCCGGCGGTGATGCGCGAGCTGCTGGACGCCGGCAAGCTGCAGCCGGACGTGATGACCTGCACCGGCAGGACGCTCGGGGAAAACCTGTCGAAGAAGCCCGCGGTAGACCATGAGGTGATCCGCCCCTATGGCCATCCGTTGAAGGAAAGCGCCGGGTTCGCGGTGCTGTCGGGCAACCTGTTCGACGCGGCGGTCATGAAACTGAGCGTCATCGACCCGGAGTTCCGCAGCCGCTTCCTGTCCGATCCGGACCAGCCCAACGTGTTCGAGGGCAAGGCGGTCGTGTTCGAGGGGCCCGAGGACTACCACGAGCGGATCGAGGACCCGGACCTCGGCGTCGACGAGCGCTCGATATTGGTGATCCGCAACTGTGGCCCGGTCGGCTACCCCGGCGGTGCCGAGGTGGTGAACATGCAGCCCCCGGCGGCGCTGCTGAAGGCCGGCGTGCATACGCTGCCGACGATGGGCGACGGGCGGCAATCCGGCACCTCCGGCAGCCCAAGCATCCTGAACGTGTCGCCCGAGGCGGTGGTGGGCGGCGGCTTGGCGCTGCTGCAGACCGGCGACCGCATCCGCATCGACCTCAACAGCCGCAAGGTCGACGTGCTGCTGCCGGACGGCGAGCTGGAGGCGCGGCGCGGCGCCTGGAGCCGGCCGTCGCTGCAGAATATGACGCCCTGGGAAGAAATCAGCCGCAGCATGGTCGGGCAGCACGCCACCGGCGCCTGCCTGGAACCGGCGACGCTGTATCTAAACATCGTCGAGGAACGTGGCGAAAGCCGCAGCAACCATTAGCCGAGGGCGGATCATGGCAGGCAGGCTTACTGGCAAGACCGCGTTCATCACCGCCGCGGCCCAAGGCATCGGACGCGCGACCGCGCTGGCCTACGCGGCGGAGGGCGCGCGGGTGATCGCGACGGACCTGAACGAGGCGAAGCTTGCGGAGATCGCGAGCGACAACATCAGCGTGCATCGGCTGGACGCGACGCAGGCGGCCGATATCGCGCGGGTGGCGGAGGCGGCCGGGCCGGTGGATGTGCTATTCAATTGCGCCGGGTTCGTGCACCAGGGGACCATCCTCGACGCGACGGACGAGCAGTGGGACTTCGCGTTCTCGCTGAATGTGCGGAGCATGTTCAACACGATCCGCGCGTTCCTGCCCGGCATGCTGGCGGCGGGGCATGGGTCGATCATCAACATATCCAGCGCCGCCAGCAGCATAAAGGGCGCGCCGGGCCGTTTCGTCTATGGGACGACGAAGGCCGCGGTGATCGGCCTCACCAAGTCGGTCGCGGCGGACTACGTGAAGCAGGGCATACGCTGCAACGCGATTTGCCCCGGCACCATACAGACCCCGAGCCTCGACGACCGCATCGCCGCCAACGCCGCTGCGGCTGGCTCGTTGGAGGCGGCGCGGACCGGGTTCATCGCGCGCCAGGCGATGGGGCGGCTGGGCACGCCGGAGGAGATCGCGGCGCTCGCGGTGTATTTGGGTTCGGACGAGACGCAGTTCATCACCGGCCAAACCGTCGTCATCGATGGCGGCTGGACGCTTTAGGCGACAAAACTTGTCAAGGAATTGGTCATGAAACTGCTGCGTGTGGGTGCCCCCGGCGCCGAGAAGCCCTGCCTGCTGGGACCGGACGGGCAATATCGCGACCTGTCCGGCGTCGTGCGGGATTTCGATGCGGATGCGCTGTCGGCCGCCGGGCTGGCAAAGATCGCGGCGCTCGATGCGGCGAGCCTGCCCGTCGTGGCGCCCGGCGGACGCATCGGCCCCTGCGTGCCGCGCCCGGTCAACTTCGTTTGCATCGGACTGAACTACGCCGACCACGCGGCGGAGACCGGGTCGCCGATCCCGAAGGAGCCAATCGTGTTCCTGAAGTCGCTCGGTTCGTTCCAAGGTCCGAACGACGACGTGCAGCTGCCGCGCGGCTCGAAGAAGACGGACTGGGAGGTCGAGCTCGCGATCGTCATCGGCGAGCGCGCGGCGTATGTGCCCGAGAACGACGCCATGCG
>CAXTJW010000633.1:0-2038 GCA_964244305.1 uncultured Acetobacteraceae bacterium | reverse complement strand
CGGCCGACATGAAGGAATACGACTTCGTGCCCTTCAGCCAGCAAACCGGCCCGCAATGGCTCGGCATGCCCGGCGCGCCCGGCAAGTTCGCCGAGGTGCTGAAGAGCACCGCTGACTTCCTGGCGGAGCAGCGCAGCATACGCAGCGCGCCGGGGCTGGAGGCGTTCCAGAAGGCGATCAACACCGACTACCTGCGCAAGGCCGTCGGTTGAGCCCAGGCCTAATGGGCTCCGGCCTCATGCCGTCCTTCGTGCAGTTCGCCGACGTCTCGGTCGTATACGGGGCCGGCGCGTCCGCGGTGCAGGCGCTGGCACGGGCGGACCTCGGCTTCGCGCGCGGGGACTTCATCTGCATCGTCGGACCCTCAGGCTGCGGCAAGACGACGATGATGCAGACGCTCGCCGGGTTCCTGCCGCCGACGACGGGAGTGGTCAGCCTCGATGGCATTGCCGTGACCGGGCCCGGGCCGGAACGCGGCGTGGTGTTCCAGCAGCCCGCGCTATTCCCCTGGATGACGGTCGCCGCCAACGCGGGCTTCGGACCCCGCATGCGTGGCGAGCCCTCGGCCGACGCCGCCGTGCGCGTGGAGCAGTGGCTGCGCACGACGGGGCTGTGGGACTTCCGCGACCGCTACCCCTACGAGCTTTCGGGCGGCATGCAGCAGCGCCTGGCCATCGCGCGCGCCCTGTGCAACGAGCCCAAGCTGCTGCTGATGGACGAGCCGTTCGGCGCGCTCGACGCCCTCACGCGCGAGCGGATGCAGGAGGAGCTGCACTCCGTCTGGCGCCGCACCGGCATGACGGTCGTGTTCATCACCCACAGCGTCGAGGAGGCGGTCTATCTCGGCACCGAGGTCGTCGTCATGTCGCCCCGGCCCGGCCGCATCGTCGCCCGCCTGCCCATGCCGTTTGCCCGGGGCCACGCGGCCGAGGGCATCCGCGCCGTCAAGAGCCGCCCGGATTTCGTGGCCGCCCGCGAGGAAGTGTTGTCGCTCATTTGGGAAATGGCAGAAACCTAACCGATTCGGAGAAGACTATGCAGCCCAATTCCATACATGCCCGGGATATCGCCAGCCTGGTCCACCAGCAGACCGACCTCGACCGCCACGGCCGCGAGGGCGCGCTGCTGATCGACCGCGGCGAAGGCTGCCGCGTGTGGGACACCGAGGGCCGCGAATACATCGAGGCGATGGCCGGGCTGTGGTGCGCGAGCCTCGGTTTCAGCGAGCGGCGCCTGGCGGACGCGGCGCACCGGCAGATGCTGAAGCTGCCGTACTACCATACCTTCTTCGCCAAAGGGCACGAGCCCGCGGTGGAGTTGGCCGAGCGGCTGCTAGCCATAGCGCCGCCGGGCATGGCGCGTGTGCTGTTCCAGTGCAGCGGCTCCGAGGCGAATGACGCCGCGATCAAGCTCGCCTGGAATTACTGGGGTATCCAGGGCCAGCCGCAGCGGCGCAAGTTCATCGGCCGGGTCCGCGGCTATCACGGCAACACGGTCGCCTCCGTCAGCCTGTCCGGGCAGCCGCACATGCACCAGGGTTTTGGCCTGCCGCTGCCGGGCTTCGTACATGCCGACAACCCGAACTACTACCGGTTCCATGCGGCGGGCGAGAGCGAGGAGGCGTTCAGCGACCGCATGGCGGCGAACCTGGAGGCGCTGATCCAGCAAGAAGGCCCGGACACCATCGCGGCGTTCTTCGGCGAGCCGGTGCAGGGCGGCGGCGGCGCCATCACCCCGCCGCGCGGCTATTGGCCAGCGATCCAGGCCGTGCTGAAGCGGCACGACATCCTGCTCGTGGCCGACGAGGTCATCTGCGGCTTCGGCCGCACCGGCAACATGTGGGGCTGCGAGACCTACGGCATCGAGCCGGACATGATCTCATGCGCAAAACAGCTCTCGGCCGCCTACCAGCCGATCTCCGCCCTGTTGATCAGCGGACGCGTGCACGAGGCCTTGCTGGAGGGCAGCCGCCGCCACGGCAGCTTCGGCCACGGCTACACCTATGGCGGCCACCCCGTCGCCTGCGCCGTCGCGATCG
>CAXTJW010000632.1:0-2041 GCA_964244305.1 uncultured Acetobacteraceae bacterium | reverse complement strand
ACCGACCGGCAGCCGACCGTCGACGCCCTGTTGTGCCAGCCGGCGCTGGCGTGGGGGGCCGGCCGGTTCGTGGTGGCCGGGCCGCAATACCCCGAAAACATCGCCTGGCCCGGCAACGTCGAGCGCATCGAGCATCTGCCGCCGGGCCGTCACCGCGCCTTCTACGCCGGGCAACGCTTTACGCTGAACGTCACCCGCGCCGACATGATCCGCTGCGGCTACAGCCCCAGCGTGCGGCTGTTCGAGGCGGCGTGCTGCGGCGTGCCGATCATCAGCGACTGGTGGGCCGGGCTCGACGCGTTTTTCCGCCCGGGCGAGGAAATCCTGATTGCCGCGACGGCTGCGGAGGTGCTGGCGCTGCTGCAAGGCATGAGCGCAGACGACCGCCATCGAGTTGCAGGGGCGGCGCGGGCGCGCGTGCTGGCGGCCCATACCGGCACCCATCGCGCGGCGGAGCTTGAGGCCTATGTCGCCGAGGCACAGCGAACCTCCTGTGCGACGCCGCGCCGACGCGCCCTCGGCAGCGCCGCACGGTGACAGCATGAAGATCGTCATCTTCGGCCTGGCGGTCAGCAGCTCGTGGGGCAACGGCCATGCGGCGCTGTGGCGCGGCCTGATCGGCGCATTGCTCGCGGACGGGCACCGGGTCGTGTTCTTCGAGCGCGACGTGCCGTATTACCGGGAACACCGCGACCTCTGGGCGCTCCCCGATGGCGGCGAACTCGTGCTGTATCCCGACTGGCCGGCTGGACTGCCGCGCATGCGCACCGATTTGGCTGGGGCGGATGTCGGGATCGTCACGTCGTACTGTCCGGACGCGCTCGCCGCCGCACAGTTGCTGCAAGACGGCAACGTCATGCGCTGTTTCTACGACCTCGATACCCCAGTGACCCTGGCGCGGCTCGATGCCGGGGAGGCGGTCGAATACATCGGCGCGGACGGGCTCGCCGGGTTCGACCTGGTGCTGAGCTACACCGGCGGTGGCGCGTTGGAGGCGCTGCGGGCCCGGCTCGGGGCGCGCCGGGTCGTGCCGATCTATGGCTCCGTCGACCCGGCGCTGCATCGCCCTGCCCCGCCGCGTCGCGCCTACGACGCGCTGCTCTCCTATCTCGGCACCTATGCCGCCGACCGGCAGGCGGCGCTCGAGCGGCTGTTCGTCGAGCCCGCGCGCGCTTTGCCGGACCAGCGTTTCGTGATCGGCGGGGCACAGTATCCCGAGGGCTTCCCGTGGACGCCCAACACCTTCTTCGTGCGCCACTTGCCGCCGCCCGAGCACCCGGCGTTCTACTGCTCGTCCCGCGTCACGCTGAATGTCACGCGGGACGCGATGGCGCGCATGGGCTGGTGCCCGTCCGGCCGGCTGTTCGAGGCGGCGGCCTGCGGCGTGCCGATCCTCACCGACGCCTGGGCGGGCCTCGAGAGCTTTTTTGAACCCGGCCGTGAAATCCTGGTGGCGCATTCGACCGCCGACGCGCTCGCTGCCCTGGCCACCGGCCCCGATGAGCTGGCCGCACTCGCACGCCGCGCCCGTGAACGCACACTTTCGGAACACAGCGCCGCGCGCCGGGCAGCGGAGATGGTGGCCGCATTCGAGACGGTATCCTCCGGGGAGCGCGTCTGATGTGGGGCATCATCCCGGCCGCCGGCAACGGCACCCGCATCCAACCGCTGGCGTTCAGCAAGGAACTGCTGCCGGTCGGCTCACGCCTGGACGCGAGCGGGGTCGAGCGGCCGCGCGCGGTCAGCGAATACCTGATCGAGCGCATGGTGCGGGCGGGGGCGAACAAGATCTGCTTCGTGATCTCGCCCTGGAAAAGCGACATACTGCAGTACTTCGGCGGCACCGTGGGCGACGTCGACCTGGCTTATGTCTGCCAAGCCGGAGCGGTCGGGTTGTGCGACGCCATCTTCCGCGCCCTGCCGCTCATTCCACCAACCGAGCCGGTGATCGTCGGCCTGCCGGACACCATCTGGTTTCCCGCGGACGCGCTGTGCGGGCTGCCGGACGACCGCCTGACGTTCCTGCTGTTCCCGGTCGAGC
>CAXTJW010000631.1:0-2044 GCA_964244305.1 uncultured Acetobacteraceae bacterium | reverse complement strand
CTTCCTCACGCAGTTCGCGGCAATGCGGGCGCGGGTGCAAGCGGGGCGGTCGCGCCATGTGCTGCTGGTCGGCGGCGGCGCGGGCGGGGTCGAACTGCTGCTGGCGGTCGAGCATCGGCTGCGCCGGGACGCGGACCCGGCGGCGCTGCGCTTCACCCTGCTCGCCGGGTCGGACGACATCCTGCCCGGCTTCCCGCCCGGCTTCCGTGCCCGCCTCCGCGCGGCCCTGGCGCGGCATGGCGTCGCGGTCCGGGCCGGCGTCCGGGTCGCGACCGTCGAGCCGGGCCGGGTCGTCCTCGCGGACGGCTCCCGCATCGCGGCCGACGAGATCCTGTGGACGACCGAGGCCGCCCCGGCCGCCTGGCTCGCGGACACCGGGCTGCCGCTGGACCGCCAGGGCTTCCTCGGGGTGGATGCCGCCCTGCGCGCGGCGGACGGCGTGTTCGCGGCCGGGGACATGATCGCCTTCCGCCCCGGCGCCATCCCCCGCTCGGGCGTCTATGCGGTGCGCGCCGGGCCGGTGCTCGCGGGCAACATCCGCGCCACGCTCGCCGGCGGCCGGCTGCGCCCGTACCGCCCGCAGGCCCAGGCGCTGGCCATCGTCTCGACCGGCGGGCGGCACGCCGTCCTGACCCGCAACGGCATCGCGTTGGAGGGGGGCTGGGCCTGGCGGCTGAAGGACTGGATCGACCGGCGCTTCATGGCGCGCTTCAACGACCTGCCGCGCCGCGCCGCGCCGCCGGGCGGCTGATGCCGGCCGCTGGTTCCGGGAGGGCATGGACCTGCGCTACCAAGCTGGTTAACCTGGACTTGCCTGGCGCCGCGATAAGACGGGGCTTGAGGGGGAAACACCATGCAAAGACGTCAAATCCTGGCCGCGGCGACGGCGGCTGCGACCATCGCCGCCACTCGGGCGGCCCATGCCGACCGCCTGCTGCTCGGCGACCTGCCGAACTCGCGCTACCCGGACCCGCGGGTCGAGGTGCTCGACAAGCGGTTCCACGGCAAGGTCGGCAACGCCGCCATCGAGCGGATCGCCACCGGGTTCCGTTGGGCGGAGGGGCCGGTCTATCTCCGTGCGACCAACGAGCTGATCTGGAGCGACATCCCCAACAACCGCATGATGCGCTGGTCGGAGGAGGACGGGCACGTCAGCGTGTTCCGCCGGGTGTCCAACTACAGCAACGGCAACACCATCGACCGCGAGGGGCGGCTGCTGTCGTGCGAGCAGGACACGCGCCGGGTCACCCGGACCGAGCATGACGGCACCATCACCGTGCTGATCGACAAGTACCAGGGCAAGCCGCTGAACGCACCGAACGACATCGTGGTGGCGTCGGACGGCGCGATCTGGTTCACCGACCCGGGCTATGGCATCGACGGCGACTACGAGGGCCACAAGGACACGGCGGAACTGCCGAGGAACGTGTACCGGCTCGATCCCGGCTCAGGCGCCGCCAGCGTCGTCGCAGGCGACTTCACCCGGCCGAACGGCCTTTGCTTCTCGCCCGACGAGAAGACGCTGTACATCATCGACAGCGGCATCACCCATGGCGGCCCGGCGCATATCCGCTCGTTCACCGTGAACGGCGCCACGCTGTCCGGGGGCAAGGTGTTCGCCGAGAACTTCGCGCCGGGCTTCACCGACGGCATGCGGGCGGACACGGAGGGCAACATCTGGTGCAGCATGGGCTGGGCCGACCCGAAGGAGGACGGGGTGCGCTGCTTCGCCCCCACCGGCGAGCTGATCGGCAAGATCCACCTGCCTGAGACCTGCGCCAACCTGTGCTTCGGGGGCCGCAAGAAGAACCGGCTGTTCATGACGGCCAGCACCTCGGTCTATGCCGTCTATGTCGATGCCGTGGGCGCATTGAAGCCCTGAGACCTGCCCAGAGCATGACCGCATCAGGTGGACTCACCTGATCGGTAAACATGCTCGCAAAAACAAAGGCTAGACCGTGACCGGTGCATCTATCTGCACCGGTCACGGTCTAGGGCCTGTTAGCCTTTGATCCAGTCGATGGCTGCGGCCATGCAGAGGACG
>CAXTJW010000630.1:0-2050 GCA_964244305.1 uncultured Acetobacteraceae bacterium | reverse complement strand
GCGCCGGCCCCGCACAACGTCGTCCTGTTCGTCGCCGACGGGCTGCGGCCGAGCTCGGTGACACCGGAGCGGACCCCAACCATGAGCGCACTCCTGCAAAGCGGCGTGCGGTTCGAGAACTCGCACTCGATCTTCCCCACCTTCACCACCGCCAACGCCTCGACCATGGCGACCGGCCACCTGCTCGGCGACACGGGGGACTTCTCCAATACGGTCTACTCGGCCTTCAAGGTTCCGGCGGCGAAGAACAGCGTGACGCCGTTCCTGGAGAACGATGCGGTGCTCGGCCAGATGAACCAGCAGTTCGGCGGCAACTACCTGAACGAGGAGACGATCCTCGCCGCCGCGCGCGCCAAGGGCTTTTCCACCGCTGCCATCGGCAAGGTCGGCCCGGTGCATATCTTCGACCCGACCGAGGCGACCGGCCAGCTTACCATCAACATCGACGACGCGACGGGGACCGCCGCCGGCATCCCGCTGTCCTCCGAGATGCAGGCAACGCTGACTGCGATGGAGCTGCCGCTGGCGACGCCGAGCCGGGGCGCGAACGGCGTCGCCGGCACCTCGACCGTGCCCGGCAGCATCGTCGCCAACGTCGTGCAGCAACAGTATTTCGCCAACGTCGCGACCAAGGCGGTGCTGCCGCTATTTGCCCAGCGCGCCAAGCCGTTCGCGCTGGTGTTCTGGTCGCGCGATCCGGACGGCACGCAGCACAACCAGGGCGACAGCCTGCTCAGCCTGAAGCCGGGCATCGACGGGCCGACCTCACAGGCGGCGGTGCGCAACGCCGATGACGACCTGCGGCAGCTGATGGCGGCGCTGCGGCAGCTTGGGCTGGAGGCGACGACGGACGTGATCCTCACCTCGGACCACGGGTTTTCGACCATCTCGAAGCAGAGCGCCACCAGCAACGCGGTGAAGCATCGCTATCCCGATGTGCCGGCCGGGCTGCTGCCGCGCGGCTTCGTCGGCATCGATCTCGCGATCGGGTTGGAGCAGCCGATGTTCGATCCGGACAGCAACTACGCCGCCGTCGATCCCACGTCCGCATTCACGGCCAGCGGCAACGCCGTGATCGGCAATGATCCAAACGACCCGGCCGTCGTCGTCGCGGCCAATGGCGGGTCGGACCTGATCTACGTGCGCCAGGGCGACAGCGCGACGCTGGCGAAGGTCGTGGAGATCCTGGGCGCGCAGGACTACACGGGCGGGCTGTTCGTGGATGACGCGTTCGGTGCGGTGCCGGGCACGCTGCCGCTGAGCGCGGCGGGCCTCAAGGGCTCGGCCGTGACGCCGCAGCCGTCGGTGGCGATCAGTTTCGCCACGAGCGACACTGGCTGCGGCAACCCCATGGCGTGTGGCGTGGAGCTCGCCGACACTGGGCTGCAGCAGGGTCAGGGCATGCACGGCAGCTTTGGCCGGGCCGACACGATGAACACGATGGGCGCGATCGGCCCGGATTTCCGCAGCGGTTTCGTGGACCCGGCGCCGGCGAGCAACGCGGATCTGGGCATGACGATCGCGAGCCTGCTGAAGCTCGACATCCCGCCGAAGGGCAAGCTGGTGGGCCGGGTGCTGTCCGAGGCGATCCAGGGTGGCAGCGCTGCGCCGGCGGTGACGCGGAAGACGCTCGATTCGAAGCCGGATGCGAATGGAAACGTGACGCGGCTGGCATACCAGGTGCTGGGCAAGACCTACTACTTCGATGCGGCGGGTTATCCGGCGCGGACTTTGGGGTTGCAGTAGGGTGTTACTGAACGGCCCCCTCTATGAATACAGGGTGCCATGAATTCAGAAGCGCTGCCAAAAGCAGTTCAGGTCGGGCATCTCACCGAGGTGCTTCGCCGATCCGGCGTGCTCGGCGAGGGCTGCGTCCGCGATGTTGCGGTCGAAAGCTCGCGCATGACCGTGCTTTCACAGATCATCCGATTGCGCCTGACCTACGGTGGCATCGCGCTGGACGCGCCGCAGTCGCTCGTCCTCAAGACTGGGCGTCCCGACCGAGCCACCGTCGGGTGGAACGGTGCGCGCCACGAGGTCGCGTTCTACA
>CAXTJW010000629.1:0-2056 GCA_964244305.1 uncultured Acetobacteraceae bacterium | reverse complement strand
TCGACAACGAGGAGGCGCGGCTGCAGGTCGGCAACCTGGTGCCGTTCCTCACCGCAAGCTCGCAGAGCCAGATCACCAGCAACGCGCCGATCGTCAACTCCATCGACTACCGCGAGACCGGGGTCATCCTGGAGGTCACGCCGCGGGTGAACAGCGGTGGGCTGGTGACGCTCGACATCTCGCAGGAGGTCAGCGGCGTGGTGAATGCGCCGTCCGCCGGCGGCATCAACTCGCCGACGTTTTCCGAGCGCAACGTGAGCAGCCGCGTCGTGGTCGAGGATGGGCAGACAATCGGGCTGGCCGGGCTGATCAGCGACACCGCGAGCCGGTCGAGTTCGGGCATCCCGTTCCTGAAGGACGTGCCGCTGCTGGGCCTGCTGGCGGGGAACCAGGACAACATCCGCACCCGCACCGAGCTGATGGTGCTGATCACCCCGCACGTGGTGCACGACCAGCGGGACGCGCGGGCGCTGACCGAGGACCTGCGCGACAATCTGATCAACGCGGCCCGGGTGCCTGACGACCTGCGGCGGGGCGTGACGTCGGGCTCGGCCGATCCGCAACATCCGCTGCGCCGGAGCCTGCGGCTGGAGCCGTGACGCACGCGGACCACCAGGGACGCCGCACGGCGAACGACCAGGGCTTCGCGCTGCTGATCGTGCTTTGGGCCATGGTGCTGCTGACCTTGCTGGTCACGCAGTTGACCGCCGCCGGCCGCACCGAATTGCAGCTCGCCGCCAACCTGCGCAGCGCGGCAGCGGCGGAGGCGGCGGCAGACGGCGCGGTCAATGCGGCGGTGTTCCATCTGCTCGACCCGGCCGATCCATGGCTCGCCGATGGCGTCGACCGCCCGCTGCGTGTGCCCGGCGGGCGCGCCGTGGTGCGGATCGACGACGAGGCCGGCAAGATCAACCCGAATACGGCCTCGCCCGAGCTGCTGCGGGCGCTGCTGCGGCGGTGCGACGCGGACAGCCGCACCGCGGACAGCATCGCCGCCGCGATCGTGGATTGGCGCTTTCCCAGCAACCAGGGGCAATCCGGCGCGCCGCAGTATCGCGCCGCCGGCCGCGATTACGGCCCGCCCGGCGCGCCGTTCCGCAGCGTGGCCGAGCTCGGCGCGGTGCTCGGCATGACGCCCGCATTGCTGTCGCGGGTGGAGCCGAACGTCTCGATCTTCACCGACGCCGACCCCGATCCGGCCGCAGCGCCGCCCGTGGTGCGCCAGGCGATCCAGGATGTGCGCGGCGCGACGGCCGGGACACGCCGGAAGCCGCCGCGCACCGTCAGCATCACGGCACGGGTGGCCGGCGACGCCGGCGGCCGCTTCGTCCGCCGGGCGGCGATCAGGCTGGGCAACACGTTGAAGGAGCCGCTGTTCCAGATCCTGACCTGGGACGCGGTCGCCGAATGATCATGGATTGCAGATCAGGTCCGGCCCGCTGTCGCCCGCCTGGTTGTTGGGACCGCGGGAACAGAGGTCGAAGTCGTGGCCGGGCCGGCTCGCTGGGCTGCGATACAGGTATGGCCGGTTCCACGGGTCGAGCGGCTGGCCGTCGCCCTTCAGATACGGTCCGCCCCAGCTCGCCAGTCCCGACGGGCGCGTGTTGAGCGCCGCCAGGCCCTGCTCCGTGCTGGGATAGCTGCCGATGTCGAGCTTATACAGGTCGAGCACGGAGGAGATGCGCTCGATCGACTGCTTGGCCACCGACGTCCGCGCTCCGCCCAATTGGCGCAGGGCGGCCGGGGCGACCAGCCCGATCAGCAGGCCCAGGATCGCGATCACCACGAGAATTTCCAGCAGCGTGAAGCCGGCGTCGGACACATCCTCATCGTCATTGCGAGGAGCGCTTGCGACGCGGCAATCCAGGGCCGAACGCGCGAAAACCGGCCGATGCGGCCCTGGATTGCCACGCCGAAGCCGGCTGCGGAGCAGCGCTCCCAGCGTGCTCGCAATGACGGCCTGTAAGGATTTGCTACGATCTGACTCGCTACCTAGAAAGGAAGGCTGCTGCATCGTGTCCTGCTTTCTGCTACGCGCGCTGGCAATAGCTGAGTT
>CAXTJW010000628.1:0-2059 GCA_964244305.1 uncultured Acetobacteraceae bacterium | reverse complement strand
CCTTGCGCATCCGGGCGGCGGCGAACTCGAACACCGCCTTGCGCAGCGCGTGCTCACGGTCGAGCGACGCCGCCTCGCCGCAGGCCGTCACCATGATAGGATAGCGCGCCGCCACGCCGTCCCGCTCGGCGCCGACGCAGTAGACGTTGGCCGTGCCGAACTCGGTCGTGGCGAACTTCGGCATGACGTCGATGCCGAGGCCGCGCAGCCGTTCGAGTAAGGCACGCGTGCGCGGGTCGGTGGGTCCGTCGCCCAAATCGAGCGCGATGCCACGGTCCATGGCGCGGAAGCCGAGGCCGTTGCCGTCCCGCTGCAGCAGCTCGCACAGGCCGTGGCCGATGGCGAAATCGAGCGTCGGCCCGGCGCCGAGGCCGTTGGTGATCGGTGTCGTAAACGGCTCGTAGCCCGGCGAAAGGTCGCCCACGGAGCATGCGGCGATATCGATCGGCAGCCACACCGTCTCACCGCCGGGCCAGCGCCGCGCGGGCACCCATTCCAGCGTTGTGTCGCCATCGACCGGGCTACCGGCGGGCAGGCACAGGGTCATGGGGTCGGCGACATGGCGCGCACCGACCTCGGCCCGCAATGCGTGGTAGCTGGAGGTGCGCCGCTCCATCCGGTGGATTTCGGTCGCGGAGTGCACGGCTTCCGCCAGCTCGCCGGTCGTGCCGATGATGGCGCTGTCATCGTCGACGCCGTAGCCAACGCCGTGCGGCGCGACACCATGCCACCGCGTGCCGTCCTGGTTCAGGAAGATGGCGTTCCAGCACGACACCCCGGTCTGATCGAGCGGGGTCAGCGAAAACAGCTCGACCCGGCCCTCCGGCATTGATGCGACATAGGCCGCCGCCGCATCGGGCAGCGTGGGGGGCAGGAAATGCTTGGTCATCGCTCGATCTGGATGGGGCGGGTGAAGGGCGGGCCCTCGATGACCTCGTCCAGCAGCTTCAGCGCTGCGTGGGTGGTGAGGCCGGTGGCGTATTCGAACGGGGTGAATGCCGAGGTGAAATCGAGTTTTTCGAATACATCGCGGTAGCGCTGCGCCTCGCCCCGGCTGAGCGGGATCTGCTTGTGATATGCCTTGTGGCACGAAATACGCTGCGCCGTGCCGTCGGTGTCGAAGTCGATCTTCAGCGAGTCGCCGCAAAATATCGCCCGGCGCTCGGCGTCGTGCAGCACGGAATGGCCCTCGTAGTGGCCGCCGGTGTGGTGCAGCGTGAGGCCCGGACGGATCTCATATGTCTCGTCATACGGGACGGTGACGCGGAACGCCTTGGTCCACTGCAGGTCGTCTTTCTGGATCAGCAGGTCAGGCTTGAAGTGGTCCTGCAGCTGATACAGCGCGCCGTAGCCGTGCGGATGGCTGCTGCCGAGCCAGCGTATGCCGCCGAGCTGCTCGATTTTTTGCAACTGCGCGTCGTTGTACAACGGCGCCGCCTCGAACGCGACGTTGCCGTCCGGGTAGGTCAGCAGCCAGCCATGGCCATCGAGCCCGTAGCGCGGCGTCGACCAAAACTCCCACACGCCAGGGATCGCCTCGCGCCAATGATGCGTTAGGCGCGGCGCGATCTGCGCCGGCGTCAGGAACTCCCAGCCATCCTCCGGCAGGTCGTTGCGCACGTCCGAACAGATCGGGCAGTCCGGGGGCACGGCAAAATAGCGCTGCCAATGGCCGCAATTGGTGCAGGAATAAGGCCTAAGCGGCATTACACACCTCTGGCGGCTTCGCCATCGCCTGTGCCCGCAGCACCAGCGCCATGATGTCGAGGTCGTGCGCGGCCGGGAACGGGAATGGCCGCACGCCCAGCACGGCGTCGGCGAACGCCTCGACCTGGTTGAGGAACGGCGAGCGGTCCGCATCAGGCACCGCGACCGGCTGCGCCACGCCGGTCGCCGCATCGATCCACTCGAGCGTGCCGCCGGCCGTCTGGCCCATCGTGTCCGTCGCGACGGCCTGCCCGGCGGTGCCAACGATCTCCAGCCGGCGTCGCGGCAGGGTTTCCGGGCAATTATAGGCGACGTGCATCTGCACCATGACCCCGGACCTGGACCGCGCCAT
>CAXTJW010000627.1:0-2063 GCA_964244305.1 uncultured Acetobacteraceae bacterium | reverse complement strand
ACGCCTCCTGCGACATGTCGAAGCGGCCGAGCTTCGTCATCTTGGTGATCTCGCCGGCCGACATGCAGCAGATCATCGCGTCGCAATGGTCGCGGCGCGCCGCCAGCGCCGGCTGCACGGCGCGGATGTGGTCCTCGAGGAACAGCATGGTGGCGATCACGATGTCGCCCTCGGCGATGGCGGCGCGGCATTCGGCGAGCTTGTCCGCGTCGCTTCCCCACTCGTCGGCGGCGTGGATGCTGAGCGTGAGGCCGGGGATGTCGCGCTTCAGCTCGGCTTCGGCCCGGAAGGCGGCGCTGGACAGGTGGCTGTCCATCGTGACGATTACGACGCGGACGGGCACGGCGGTGGAAGCGGGCAACTCAACGGCCATAGTGTGCCTTTGCGTCATAGAGCGTATCGACCGTGATGGTCGCGAGGCCTTGCGCCAGTGCAAATTTCTCGGTGTTGCGCCGGGCCTTGCCGCGGACGAAGAACGGGATTTTGCCGACCTCTTTCTCGGCCTCCGGCGCCCACACCAGCGGACCCGCCGGGGCCGCAACCGGCTCCGGCATTGGGTGCGACTCGGGGCGCGCCTGGACAGCGTGGCCCAGATGCGACGGAGCGGCATCGCCATGGAACTCCGCGTCCTCGCGGAACATCCCGATCAGGTGCTCCTCGAGCCCCATCATCAGCGGATGGATCCAAGAGTCGAACAGCACGTTGGCGCCCTCGAAGCCCATGACCGGCGAGTAGCGCGCGGGAAAGTCCTGCACGTGCACCGGGGCGGAGATGACGGCGCAGGCGATGCCCAGCCGCTTGGCGATGTGCCGCTCCATCTGCGTGCCCAGCACCAGCTCGGGCTGCGCCTCGGCGATGCGGGCCTCGATCTCCAGGTAGTCGTCGGAAATCAGCGGCTCCACGTCATACAGCTTGGCGGCCTCGCGGACGTCGCGCGCGAACTCGCGGCTGTAGGTGCCGAGGCCGACGACGGTGAAGCCCATCTCGTCGCGGGCGACCCGGGCGGCGGCCACGGCGTGCGTCGCGTCGCCAAACACGAACACCCGCTTGCCGGTCAGATAGTTGCTGTCGACCGACCGCGAGTACCAGGGCAGCCGGGACGGCGACGCCGCCAGCACGGGGGCAGGGTCGACGCCGGCCAGCATTGCGACCTCCTCGATAAAATCGCGGGTGCCGCCGATGCCGATCGGCACGGCCTTGGTCGACTTCTGGCCGAAGCTGCGGGCGAGCCACGCCGCCGCCTGGCCGGCGATCTCCGGATACAGCACGACGTTGAACTCGGCGTCGCCCAGCCGCGCGATGTCGGCCGGCGTCGCGCCCAAGGGCGCCGTCACGTTCACGTCGATGCCGAGCTGCGCCAACAGCCGGGTGATCTCGACCACGTCGTCACGGTGGCGGAAGCCGAGGGCGGCCGGTCCCAGCACGTTGCAGCGCGGGCGCGCACCCGGCGCACGCTCACGGCGCGGAGTGCCCGGCGGCGGCGCATGCGGCCCGGCAAAGGCGCGGACCACCTGGTAGAATGTCTCCGCCGCGCCCCAGTTTTCCTTTTTCTGGTAGGACGGCAGCTCCAGCGCCACGACGGGGATCGGCAAGTTCAGGGCCCGGGCGAGGCCGCCGGGGTCGTCCTGGATCAGCTCCGCGGTGCACGACGCGCCGACCAGCAGCGCCTGCGGCTGGAACCGTGCATAGGCCTCGCGCACGGCGTCCTTGAACAGCTCCGCCGTGTCGCCGCCGAGGTCGCGGGCCTGGAACGTCGTGTAGGTGACGGGCGGGCGCTTCGAACGCCGCTCGATCATGGTGAACAGCAGGTCGGCGTAGGTGTCGCCCTGCGGCGCGTGCAGCACGTAGTGCACGCCCTCCATCGCCGTCGCGATCCGCATCGCCCCGACATGCGGCGGCCCTTCATAGGTCCAGAGCGTGAGCTGCATCGCGCTACACCTTCAGCCGCAGGCGGCGGTTGAGCGGGCGGGCAAACAGCTCAGCGAGGTCGGCGGCCTGGTCGTAGCCTTGGATCGGGGTGAACAGCAGCTCGATCGACCACTTGGTGCTGATGCCCTCGGCCT
>CAXTJW010000626.1:0-2079 GCA_964244305.1 uncultured Acetobacteraceae bacterium | reverse complement strand
ACTCGTGGAACAGCTTGCCCAGCAGGCCGCCCATGAACAGGATCGGGATGAACACCGCCACCAGCGAGATGCTGATGGATATGACGGTGAAGCCGATCTGCCGCGACCCCACCAGCGCCGCCTGCATCGGCGACAGGCCGCGCTCCTGGTGGCGGAAGATGTTCTCGATCATGACGATGGCGTCGTCGACCACGAAGCCGACCGAGATCGTCAATGCCATCAATGAGAAGTTGTTCAGGCTGTAGCCCAGCAGATACATCGCCCCGAGCGTGCCGGCGATGCTGAGCGGCACCGTCGCCGCCGCCGCGAGCGTCGGCACGAGACGCCGCATGAACAGCGCCACCACCATCAGCACCAAGGCGATGCTGATCAGCAGGGTCCACTCCACGTCGTGCACGCTGGCGCGTATGGTCGTCGTCCGGTCCGAGATCGTGGACAGGTGGATGTCGGGCGGTATCCACGCGAGCAACTGCGGCAGCGCGGCGCGCACCCGGTCGACCGTGTCGATGACGTTGGCGCCGGCGGTCTTGGTCAAGGTCAGGAGGATGGCGGGCTGCGTGCCCCGCCAGGCCGCGAGCTTGGTATTGGCGACGCCGTTCAGCACCTCCGCCACGTCGCCCAGCCGGACGGTCGCGCCGTTCGACGTCTTCAGCACCAACGCGGCGTAGTCCTCGGCCTGGGTGATCTGTCCGTTCACCTCAATGGTCTCGGCGCGCAGCGGTCCCTGGAAGCCGCCGACCGGCCCGTTCACGTTGGCTTTCTGAATGGCGGTGTAGACGTCCTGGCTGCTGAGGCCTGCTGCCCGCAGCGCCGCCGGGTTCAGCCGCACGCGGACGGCGGGCTTCTCGGCGCCGTTCACCTGCACCTGTGCGACGCCCTCGATCTGGCTCAGCCGTTGGGCCAGGATGGTGTCGGCGGCGTCGTAGACCTGCGCGGTGCTGAGCACGTCGGAGGTCAGCGACAGGGTGAGGATCGGCGCCTCGGCAGGGTTGAACTTGCGGTAGTACGGCCGGGTCGGGAGGTCGGACGGCAGGTCCGAGTAGGCGGCGTTGATCGCGGCCTGCACGTCGTGCGCGGCGCCCTCGATCGGGCGGTCGATGTCGAACTGGACGACGATCGAGGCGCTGCCGGTGCTGCTGGTGCTGGTGATTTCCGTAACACCGGGGATTTCGCCGAGGCGGCGTTCGAGCGGTGCTGCGATGCTGGCGGCCATCGTTTCGGGATCGGCGCCGGGGCGGGCGGCGAACACGACGATGGTCGGGATGTCCACGCTGGGCAGCGGTGCTACGGGCAGGAACCGCACCGCGACCATGCCGGCCAGCAACAGGCCGAACGCAATCAGGAACGTCGCCACCGGGCGGCGGATGAACGGGGCGGAGATGTTCATTCCGCCGGCGCCGCCAGCGGCCGGACGAACCGCAGCCGGGTCCGCTCGAATGCCAGATAGATGACCGGCGTGGTATACAGCGTCAGCACCTGGCTCAACAGCAGCCCGCCCACGATCGTGAGGCCCAGCGGATAGCGCAGCTCCGACCCGGTGCCGCTCTCGATCACCAGCGGCAGCGCGCCCAGCAGCGCCGCCGCCGTCGTCATCATGATCGGGCGGAACCGCAGCAGGCTCGCCTCGGTGATCGCGGCCAATGGAGTCAGCCCGCGCATCCGCTCCGCCTCCAGCGCGAAGTCGATCATCATGATGGCGTTCTTCTTCACGATGCCCATCAGCAGCACGATGCCGACCAGCGCCACCAACGACAGGTCCTGCCCGGCGAAATCCAGCGCCAGCAGCGCCCCGATGCCCGCGGACGGCAAGGTCGACAGGATCGTCACCGGATGGATCGTGCTCTCATACAGCACGCCGAGCACGATATAGATGACGACGACCGCCGCCAGGATCAGCCAGGGCTCGCTGGCAAGGCTGTCCTGGAACTCCGCCGCGTCGCCGGAGTAGCTGCCGACGATGGTGGAGGGCAGCCCCATCTCCCGCTCCGCCTGCGCCACCGCCGCCACCGCGTGGCTCAGGCTCGACCCCGGCGCCAGGTTGAAGCTGATGGTCGTCGACGGGAACTGGCTCTGGTGCGT
>CAXTJW010000625.1:0-2080 GCA_964244305.1 uncultured Acetobacteraceae bacterium | reverse complement strand
GGGAGCCGCTGATCCGCCGCGGCGTGGACCTCGCGATGCGCATGATGGGCGAGCAATTCGTGACCGGCCAGACGATCGACGAGGCCCTGGCCAACAGCCGCCGCCTGGAGGCACGGGGATTCCGCTACTCCTACGACATGCTCGGTGAGGCCGCGACCACCGCTGCGGATGCCGCGCGCTATTTTGCCGACTACGAGCGCGCCATCCATGCCATCGGCGCTGCGGCGGCGGGCCGCGGCATCGTCGACGGGCCGGGCATATCGATCAAGCTCTCGGCGCTGCATCCGCGCTACTCCCGGCTGCAGCGGGAGCGGGTGCTGGCGGAGCTGCTGCCCCGGTTGCAAAGCCTAGCGGTGCTGGCGCGCCGATACGACATCGGCCTCAACATCGACGCCGAGGAATCCGAGCGGCTGGAACTCTCGCTCGACCTGCTGGAGGCATTGTGCCACGACCCGGCGCTCGCCGGCTGGAACGGCGTCGGCTTCGTGGTGCAGGCGTATCAAAAACGCAGCGCCTTTGTGGTCGAGTGGCTGATCGATCTCGCACGGCGCAGCGGCCATCGGCTCATGGTCCGCCTGGTCAAGGGCGCCTATTGGGACAGCGAGATCAAGCGCGCCCAGGTCGACGGGCTCGAGGGTTTTCCAGTGTTCACCCGGAAGGTCCATACCGACGTCAGCTACCTCGCCTGCGCCCGTGCGTTGCTGGCCGCGCCGGATGCGGTGTTCCCGCAGTTCGCGACCCACAATGCCTATACCGTCGCGGCGATCCACAGCATGGCCGGCCGGTTCACCCCCGGCCAATACGAGTTCCAATGCCTGCACGGCATGGGCGAGCCGCTGTATGAGGAGGTCGTCGGCCACAACAAGCTGGACCGCCCGTGCCGGATCTACGCCCCGGTCGGCACGCACGAGACGCTGTTGGCCTATCTGGTGCGCCGCCTGCTGGAGAATGGCGCCAACTCGTCGTTCGTGAACCGTATCCAGGACCCGGCGGTTCCCGTCGCGGAGCTGGTCGCCGATCCAGTGGCCGAGGTCGCGGCGATGCGCCCACCCGGCGCGCCGCATCCGCAGATCACCCTGCCGCGGGAGTTGTTTGGCATGGCGCGGACCAATTCGGCCGGGTTTGATTTCTCGAACGAGCAAAGCCTGGCCGCTCTCGCGCGGGCGTTGCAGGCGAGCGCCGCTCGGACATGGCGCGCTGCCCCGCTCGCGGCCGAAGGTCCGGAGCTTGAAATCCGCAACCCTGCCGAACACAGCGATGTCGTGGGCCATGTGGTCGAAGCGACTGCGGCCGACGTGGACCACGCGTTGGATCGGGCCCGGGCCGCCGGCGGGGCTTGGCGCGCCACGCTGCCCAAGGATCGTGCGGCCGTGCTGCTGCGAGCTGCCGACCTGCTCGAGAGCGAGATGCCGACGCTGATGGGCCTGATCGTGCGGGAAGCCGGCAAAAGTCTGCCGAATGCGGTCGCCGAGGTGCGGGAGGCGGTCGATTTCCTGCGCTACTACGCGGCCGAGGTCCGGGACGGTTTCGACAACGCCACGCACCGACCCCTGGGCCCTGTCGCTTGCATCAGCCCCTGGAATTTCCCGCTGGCGATCTTCACCGGTCAGGTCGCGGCGGCGCTGGCGGCGGGCAACACGGTGCTGGCGAAGCCGGCGGAGGAGACGCCGCTCATTGCCGCCGCCGCGGTGGATATCCTGCACCGGGCCGGCGTGCCTGCCGAGGCGCTGCAATTGCTGCCGGGCCAGGGCAGCGTCGGCGCGCAGTTGGTTGGGGACGCGCGGATTTGCGGGGTGGTGTTCACCGGGTCGACCGAGGTGGCGCGGCTGATCCAGTGCCAGCTTGCCGCGCGCACGGGTCCGGACGGCGCGCCGGTGCCACTGATCGCCGAAACCGGCGGGCAGAATGCGTTGATCGTCGATAGCTCGGCATTGGCGGAGCAGGTGGTGGCGGACGTGTTGCTGTCGGCGTTCGATAGCGCGGGGCAGCGGTGCTCGGCGCTGCGGGTGCTTTGCCTGCAGGACGACGTGGCCGACCGCGTGCTGGCGATGCTGCGTGGGGCGCTGGCCGAGCTGGCGGT
>CAXTJW010000624.1:0-2091 GCA_964244305.1 uncultured Acetobacteraceae bacterium | reverse complement strand
TCGACCGAGGTGATCTTGCCCTTGATCTGGTTGCGCGCGCTCAGCTTCATCATGGATTTGTCCTGTTGTTTGCGGACCCCGCTCTTACGCCGGTTCGGGACGGCTTACCACATGGTCTGACGCGCTTGCTCACTTTAGGCGCGATCATCATGCCGGGCTGGGTTTCAAGGGCGCGAGCGGACGATGGCGCGGGCGCGTTGGAAATAGATTTCCCCGCGTTCGATCGCCCTCATGGACCGCGACGCTTTTTTTCGACTGCGAACGAGCCTAGTACGCCGCCATCTGTTGCCGATCGGGCCATAAGGGACGGTCAGCCGCTCGACCGTTGCAATCCTCGCCACGGCGGACGTCCCAGTGCGCCTGCATGCGACTGAGGCCAATTTAGCGGCGTAGCGTCTCCCGCGCCCAACACGGCGCGGGAGACGCTTGCGTTCAGAGCGGAGCGGCGGCCGGAGCATTTGGTGCTCCGTCTGGGCCGCCGGGCCGCGGGCCGTGACGACCGCCATCCGGGCCGCCATGGCGCATCGGCCCGTTGATCTCGGTCAGCTGCTGCGCATTCGGACCGATCGCCCGCGCGGCGATCACCTTGCCCAACCCATTCGCCACGCCGTTGCCGCGCACGAACACCGTCTGGCCCACGGCCAGCGCCGCGCCCAGGTTCTGCGCTTCCCGCGGCGGCAGGCGCACGATGGTGCCGTCGGCCAGCAGCACGCCATTCAGGTCGCCGCGCGGCCCGTGCAGCTGCGCCTTGACCGCGCCTTGGTCCTCGATCGGCTGGCCGGCGGCGAAGCCGGGGCCATGCTCGCGGCCATGCGGACCGCCCGGCCCGCCCATGCCGCGTGGACCAGGCGGCCCGGCGTCGGTCACGCTCTGGTGGCTGGCGTCGTTGGTGACCTGCATCGCCTGCACCATCGCCACGTCACGCGCCTTCAGGCCGCGCACCGTCACCTGGTCGCCGGGCTTCACGGCGAAGACGAGCTGCGTGCCGAGATGCGGCGGCAGGTGCACCTCGGTCCCGTCGTCGAGAATAAGGCCATCGACGTCGCCGCGCGGGGTGAGGCTATATTGCGCGACCTTTCCCTTGGTGGCCGGCAACTGCGCGGGGTCGAAGGTCGGCGCGGTCTGCGCGATCGCCGCCCCAGCCGCGCCGGCGATCACCGTCGCGGCCAGCAGAGCGAAGCGGATGCGCTTGTTCGGAACTGTCATGATGTTCTCCGTAGTCATGGGCGGTTCGCCCACATCGTTGATATCGCAACCGCCGTGCCAGTCATAAATTGTTGTTTTTGCAGTATTCTACCTGGCCCTATCCAGCCTCGCCGTCCGCATCCAAGACGGGAGCTGTCCGGTTTGCGGACGCCTCCAGCCGTGCGAGCTTGGTGTGCAGGAGCTGGCGATGGATGCCCAGCCGCCGCGCCGCCTCGGCCCGGTTGCCCCGGCTGGCCTCCAGTGCCCGGCGGATCATCTCCGCCTCCACACGCGCCAATACGGCCGGAAGATCGCCGGCCAGCCAATCCGGCGCGTCCGTGACCGGCTCGGCCGCATCGACCAGAAAATCCAGGTCGGAGGCCGCGATCACCGGCTGGCGAACCAGGGCGGCGACGCGCTCCATGGCATTGCGCAGCTCGCGGACATTGCCGGGCCAGGAGTGTGCGATCAGCCGTGCCGCCGCCGCCGCCGACAGGCGCTTGGGGCTGCCGCCTGGCCCCACGGACAGGGCCAGCACATGCTCGGCCAGCGGCACGATGTCGGCCAGCCGCTCCCGCAGCGGCGGCAAATGCAGCGGCACGACCCCCAAACGGTAGAACAGGTCCTCCCGGAAACCGCCGTCGCGCACGGCCTGCGCGAGGTCGCGGTGCGTCGCCGCCAACACGCGGACATCCACCGCGACCGGGCGGCCGCCAACGGGCGTCACCATGCGGTCCCCGAGCACGCGCAGCAGCTTGGCCTGCATGGCGGGCGCCATGTCGCCGATCTCGTCGAGGAACAGCGTGCCGTGGTCGGCCTCGCGGAACGACCCGGCGCGGTCGGACACCGCGCCGGTGAACGCGCCGCGCACATGGCCGAACAGCAGGCTTTCCAGCAGCTCGGCCG
>CAXTJW010000623.1:0-2097 GCA_964244305.1 uncultured Acetobacteraceae bacterium | reverse complement strand
GAAAGCGACAAGGTCGGCCTCGTGCCCATGGCCCGGCGCCTGACGGACATGGGGTTCGCCATCATGGCCACTCGCGGCACCGCCGCCCGCATCCGCGACGCCGGATTGGCGGTAAGGGTGGTGAACAAGGTGCTGGAGGGCCGGCCGCATTGCGTCGACGCGATCCGCTCCGGCGAGGTGCAGCTGGTGATCAACACGGCCGGGTCGGCGCAGTCGGTGACGGATAGTTTCGACATCCGGCGCAGCGCCCTGTTGCATGGCGTGCCGCACTATACCACCATCGCCGGGGCCAAGGCGGCGGTGCACGCGATTGCGGCGCTGAAGGCCGGGACGCTTGAAGTCGCACCGCTACAGTCCTACTTTCGCGGATCGTTTTAGAGCGGTGGCGAACGCTCCAACATAGAACCTTACGGGACGGCGCATTTTGCAGAAGTTTCCCATGACTGGGCCGGGCCTCCAGCGGCTAGAAGAAGAGTTGCGCCACCTGAAGTCGGTGGAGCGGCCGTCGATCATCCGCGCCATCGCCGAGGCGCGCAGCCATGGCGACCTGAGCGAGAACGCCGAATACCACGCGGCCCGCGAACGCCAGTCCTTCATCGAGGGCCGGGTGATCGAATTGGAAGAGATCGTCTCGGCCGCAGAAGTGATCGACCCCAGCAGCCTGTCGGGCGACAATGTGAAGTTCGGCGCGCACGTGAAGCTCGTGGACGAGGAGACGGACAAGGAGGCGACGTACCAGATCGTCGGCGTGCACGAGGCGGACATCAAGCACGCGCGGCTCAGCATCTCGTCGCCGCTGGCCAAGGCGCTGATCGGCAAGAAGATCGGCGATACAATTTCGGTGCCGGCGCCGGGCGGGGATCGCACGTATGAGATCCTGGGCGTGAATTTCATTTAAGGATTCGCCGCATGATCGGCCTCGCTGATGTCGAGGCCGCGGCGGGCCGTATCGCCGGGCGTATTTTGCGAACGCCGGCGCTGCCGTCGGACGCCGTGAGCCGCGCGACCGGGGCGCGGGTTACGCTCAAGCTCGAAAATCTGCAGGCGATCGGATCGTTTAAGGAGCGCGGCGCGGCGAACCGCTTGGCGTTGCTGACGGAGGCCGAGCGCCGGGCCGGCGTCGTCGCCATGTCCGCCGGCAACCATGCGCAGGCAGTGGCACGCCATGCCTCATTGCTCGGCATCCGCGCCGTCATCGTCATGCCGGTGTTCACGCCGTCCACCAAGGTGACGCGCACCCGCAACTGGGGCGCCGAGGTCGTGCTGCACGGTGAGGACCTGATTGCCGCTGCCGCTCATGCCCGGATGCTGTCCGAGCGCGATGGCCTCGTGTTCATCCATCCCTACGACGACCCGGCCGTCATGGCCGGCCAGGGCACCCTGGCGCTCGAACTGCTGCAGGATGTGCCGGACCTCGACGTGCTGGTGATCCCGGTCGGCGGCGGCGGCATGATCTCCGGATGCGCCGTCGCCGCCTGTGCGATGCGGCCCGGCATCGAGGTCATCGGCGTCCAAGTCGCCGCCTACGCCTCGCTCAGCCAGACGCTGGCCGGCGAGACGGTGCGAACCGGCGGCAGCACGATCGCCGAGGGCATCGCCGTGCACACGATCGGCACTCACTGCCTGGACGTCATCCGCGCCCATGTGTCGGACGTGCTGGTGGTGCCGGAGCGCGTGGTCGAGGATGCGATCGCATTGCTGGCCGAGGGGGCGAAGCAGGTCGCGGAGGGCGCCGGGGCGGCTGGGGTGGCGGCGTTGCTGGCGCATCCGGCGCGGTTCGCCGGGCGGCGGGTCGGCATCCCGGTGTGCGGCGGCAATATCGACGGGCGGATCCTGGCCAACGTGCTGCTGCGCGGCTTGCTGCGGGATGGGCGGCTGTTGCGGCTCACGATGGATATTCCGGACCGGCCCGGCGTGCTGGCCGACATCGCCGGGCGCATCGGCGGCATCGGCGGCAACATCATCGAGGTCGTGCACCAGCGGCTGTTCGACGCACCCAGCGTGCAGGCGGCGGAGCTGGAGCTGATGGTCGAGGCGCGCGACCCGGCGCATGCCGACGCGATCGTGCAGTCATTGGCCGGCAGCTACGTGGTGCGA
>CAXTJW010000622.1:0-2099 GCA_964244305.1 uncultured Acetobacteraceae bacterium | reverse complement strand
TGCCGCCGGCGAAGTCCGCCACGCCCAGCGCGTTGATCCAGCCGATCGGGCTCCATACCCAATGTGCAACCGGCGAGTAGACCAGCAACGACCACAGCGTCATGAACAGCATGAGCGCCGAGAACTTCATCCGGTCGGCGAACGCGCCGGCAATCAGCGCCGGGGTGATGATCGCGAACGTCATCTGGAACATCAGATAGACGGTCTCTGGTATGGTGTTCACCGTCGCGTTGTCGGTGCCGGCGCCGAGGGTGAACGGCTTGTCCCAGTTCGTCGCGATGCCGTTCAGGAACAGGCGTGAGAAGTCGCCGATATAGGCGTTGCCGTTGGTGAAGGCGAGGCTGTAACCCGCGACCATCCAGATCACGGTCACGAGGGCGCAGATGCTGAACGACTGCATCAAGGTGGCGAGCACGTTCTTCTTGCGCACCATCCCGGCGTAGAACAGCGCCAACCCCGGCACCGTCATCATCAGCACAAGTGCGGTGCTGGTCAGCATCCAGGCGGTGTCGCCCGTGTCGACCTTGGCCTCGGCTGCTGCGGCAGCGACGGCGGTGGCAGGCTGTTCGACGGCCGTCGCTGCATTCTGGGCCCAGACCGGCAGTGCTGCAAACAAGAGCGGGATCGGGGCCAGCAGTCGGGTGGTCATCCTCATAGCGCTTCCTCGTTGGTCTCGCCGGTCCTGATCCGCACCGCCCGTTCGACGTCCATCACGAAAATCTTGCCGTCGCCGATCTTGCCGGTGTGCGCCGATTTCATGATGGCCTCGACCACCTGCTCGGCGAGGTCGTCGGCGACCGCGATCTCGACCTTGACCTTGGGCAGGAAGTTCACGTGGTACTCGGCCCCACGGTAGATCTCCGTCTGTCCCTTTTGCCGGCCGAAACCCTTCACCTCCGATACCGTCAGCCCCTGTACGCCCAATGGCGTCAAAGCCTCCCTGACATCGTCGAGTTTAAAGGGCTTGATGACTGCTACGATCAGCTTCATCGAACCATCCCCTTTCCATTCCCGCGCCTCGCGCCACATTTGGCAGGCAACGTTGCATGGCTACACTCAAGAACCGTGCCGTTCGGTTCCGCCGGTGCAGCAACCGAACGATCGCGCGATATGCCCGTAGCGTGTGCAGAGGCTGCCCTGGGCTGTAACATCGGCGCAACGAGCTGCTGCCTAAACTTTGGGCAGGTCATTTTTCCCGCTTTGAGGAACCGAGCCGATGGCTGATTTGGCCGTGGATGTTTGCGTAGTAGGCGCCGGCCCCGTCGGCGGCACGCTGGCCTGCCGGCTCGCCGCGGGTGGCGTGCGGGTGGCGGTCGTCGACCGGGCTGCGCTGCCGCCCATGGAGCACCCGGATTTCGATGGCCGCGCCTATGCTGTGGCGGCCGGGTCGCGGCGGCTGCTGGAGGCGGCGGGGATCTGGGACGCGCTGCCGCAAACGCCGTCGCCGATCCTCGATATCCGCGTGTCCGATGGCCGCGTCGGGCGGCAGGCGTCCAGCCTGTTCCTGCATTTCGACCATCAGGATGTCGGCAACGAGCCGTTCGGATGGATGGTGGAGGCGCGGGCGCTGCGGGTCGCGCTGAACGCGCACATGCACGACGCGCCGGGCCTCGCGGTCTATGCCCCGGCGGAGGCGACGGTGCAGCGCCGTGCCGATGGCGCCGTGGTGCAGGTCTCCGGCGGCCCAAGCATCGCCTGCCGCCTGGTCGTCGCGGCCGAGGGGCGCGGCTCGCCGCTGCGCGAGCAGGCCGGCATCGCCGTGACCCGCATGCCGTATAACCAGCGCGGCATCGTCTCCGCGATCGCGCACGAACGCCCGCACCATAACACCGCGCTGGAGCATTTCCTGCCCGGCGGCCCGTTTGCGCAACTGCCGATGGGTCCAACCGAGGGCGCCCCGAACGTATCGGCGATCGTCTGGACCGAGCGCACCGTAGCGGCGGACCGGGTCATCGCGCTGGACGACGCTGCCTTTGGCCGTGAGGTCGCGCGGCGGTTGGGCGATCATCTGGGCGCCGTGCGGCCGATCGGGCGGCGGTGGATCTACCCGCTGTCGGCCATGCACGCGCAGCGGTATGTGGACACCCGGCTGGCGCTGG
>CAXTJW010000621.1:0-2105 GCA_964244305.1 uncultured Acetobacteraceae bacterium | reverse complement strand
GCCTGGATGGCGGTGCTGATCGCCGAGAGCACCGGCGTCGGCTATGGGCTGGGCCAGGTCATCATGCTGGCGCGCAACACCTTCAACCCGTCGCTGGTGTTCTTCACCATCGCGCTGATCGGCGTGCTGGGCTTCACCTTCGATTTCGCGCTGCGGCTGCTGCAGAACCGGCTGTTGTACTGGGTTCCGCAAGGCTCGGAGGCCGTGCGTGGCCTTTGATGTCCCGGCATCGTTCAGCTCCCGCAGCGCCGTGGTTTGCCGCGAAGTGGGCAAGGTCTGGGCGCCCGGCACGCCCCGCGCGCATGAGGCGTTGCGGGCCATCGACCTCGACATCGCGCCGGGCGAGTTCGTCGTGCTGCTCGGCCCCTCCGGCTGCGGCAAGAGCACGCTGCTCTACTTGATCGCCGGCCTGCAGGACCTGACTGCGGGCGGACTGTGGTCGTTCGGCGACCCAATTGAGGCGCCCTCGCCGGACCGCAGCCTGATATTTCAGGAAACCTCGCTGTTCCCATGGCTGTCTGTGGGTCAGAACGTGGCGTTCGGACTGTCGATCCGCGGCGACGACCCCGACGCGCGGCGCACGGCGGCAAAGGAGGCGCTAGCCCGGGTCGGGCTGGCGGAGGCCATCGACAAGCGTCCGGACGAGCTGTCGGGCGGCATGCGGCAGCGCGTCGCCGTCGCCCGCGCGCTGGCGATGCGGCCGAAGGTGCTGCTGATGGACGAGCCGTTCGCGGCGCTCGACGTGCAGACCCGGGCCAAGATGCAGGACTTCCTGCTGGACGTCTGGCGCGCGTCTGGCGCGTCGGTGCTGTTCGTCACCCACCACATCGACGAGGCGGTGGCGCTGGCCGACCGCGTCGTGGTGTTCACCTCGCGGCCCGGGCGGATCAAGACCATCGTCCCCATCGACATGCCCCGGCCGCGCGACCCGTTCGGCCCGGCCGCCGAGGCGCTGCGCCGGCAACTCACCGGGCTGCTGCAGGACGAGGTCGACCGCGCCTTCGCCGAGCAGGAAGCCCTTCCCGCCTGAACCGGAGACTACGCCCTTGACCACGACGCTGATCCGCAGCCGCGCCGCCCTCCTGCCCAAAAAGGGCCGCTACCAGGTCGAGACCCTGCCCGACGGCGCGGTGCTGCAGGAGAATGGCCTGATCGCCGAGGTCGGCACCTATGAGGCGCTGCACCGCAAGTATCCGGACACTCCGGTCGTCGGCACCGGCGCGGAAATCCTGCTGCCGGGCTTCGTCAACGGGCATCACCATGTCGGGCTGACGCCGGTGCAGCTTGGCTCGCCCGACATGCCGCTCGAATTGTGGTTCGTGACCCGGATGGTGGCGCGCAACCTCAACCTGTATCTCGATACGCTGTATTCGGCGTTTGAGATGGTGGGCTCCGGCATCACGACGGTGCAGCACATCCACGGCTGGCTGCCGGGCACCCTCGATGAGGTGCAGGGACGCGCAAACGACGTGGTGCGCGCCTATGAGGACATCGGCATGCGGGTGTCGTATTGCTACGCGATCCGCGACCAGAACCGGCTGGCCTATCAGGACGACGCGGAGCTGGTGGCCTCGCTGCCGCCGGATCTGCGCGGGCCGATGCAGGCGTGGTTCGACCGTTTCCGGCTGACGCTCGACGACGCCACGGACATGTTCGCCTCGATGCACGGGGCGCATGCGGGGAAGGACCGGGTGCGCATCCAGCTGGCCCCGGCCAACCTGCACTGGTGCAGCGACACGGCGCTGGCCCGGCTGGCCGAGACGTCCGAGCGCTACGACGTGCCGCTGCACATGCATTTGGTCGAGACGGCTTATCAGAAGGAGTATGCCAAGCGCCGGGGCGGCGGCACCGCGGTCGACTACCTCGACCGGTTCGGGCTGATGAACAAGCGCATGACGCTGGGACACGGCGTATGGCTGAACGAGAAGGACATCGCCCGTGCGGCGGAGACCGGCACCTGCATCTGCCACAACTGCAGCTCCAACTTCCGGCTGCGCTCGGGCGTCGCGCCGCTGAACCGGTTCGCTGCGGCGGGGGTCAACGTCGCGATCGGGCTGGACGAGGCCGGGATCAACGACGACCGCGACATGCTGCAGGAGATGCGG
>CAXTJW010000620.1:0-2108 GCA_964244305.1 uncultured Acetobacteraceae bacterium | reverse complement strand
CTCGGGCGACGCCGGCGTTTCCGGGGCCAGCGTGATCACCGCCACGGGCACGTCGGCGCGCCGGATCGCCCGGCGCAGCGCGGCATCCTTTGCCGGCTCGGTCGGGCGGTCGAGCAGCACGTCGAGGCCGATGGCCGCGACGCCCGCGCGGGCGAGCTGGTCCAGCAGGCCAGCGAGGAAGATGCGGTCGATGGGCGAGCGGTAGGGAAAGAGATCGAGCGTGTCCTCGGTGATGGCGATGATTGCGACCCGCTCGTCGAGCGGCCGGACCGGCGCGAAGAAGCGGAACGCCGCCGCCTCGAAAAGCCGTTCCGCCGCGGCCAGCGGCGAGGGGGGACGCACGCAGAGCAGCGCGGCCAAGCTGGCCCCGGCCAGGATCAGCGCGATGCGCGCGCCCCCCGCCATCTGCCGCCGGACCGTGCCCAGTCTCATCCCCACGGCCGTTCCGCCGATGCTATAACGGACACCGGGCGGCGTGGGCGACGCGGCACGCAGCCTGTTTCGGGCTGCACGGAGGGAGGACGCAAATGCAGGCGGGGTTCGTTTTGGCGATCATGCTGTGCAGCGGCGACAGCTGCGACCTGGTCCGGGCGGAGACGGGCGTGTCCTATCCGACCTATGAGGCCTGCACCGGCGCCTCGGCGTCGAAATCCGCGATGCTGAACGACCTTGCGGCGCAATACCGCTCGGAGCGGCGTGAGGCGGACATCATCTGCCTGCGCGAACTGCCGCGGATCACCACGGTCGAGACGCCGTACGAGGCGGCCGACGCCGCGGAGCTTCGGGCGGAGCCGGACGCGAACGCGCCGGCCGTCGGCTCCCTTGCCCGGGGGCAGCGGACCGTGGCGACGGGCGCGGTGGCGGGGACGCCGTGGCTGCGCGTCGTGCTGCCCTCCGGCATGAGCGGCTTCGTGGAGCAGAGCCACCTGCGCCCGCCCGCCCCGGCTCCATCGCTGGCGGACCCCGCTGCTCAATCCTCCGCTCCCCAGCTTGGCATTACCCAGCTTTCCACCCCACAGCCTTCCACCACTTTGCCGTTCGCCGGCGCCCCTCGTGCAAGCGAGTTCCGCGACTGTGCGGATTGTCCGGCCATGGTGCCCCTGCAGGCAGGCGTTTTCATCATGGGCTCCAATGAGGATCCGACCGAGCGCCCCGCGCACCGCGTTAGCATATCGGCAACCGCGCTGGGCAAGTTCATGGTGACCGAGGCCGAATGGGACGCCTGCGCCGCGGCCGGCGGCTGCGCCTACAAGCCGCCGCATGAGGCGGAGGGCGCCGGGCACCGGCCGACGACGAACCTGAGCCAGGTGGACGCGATGCAATACGTGGGCTGGCTGCGCAAGGTCACTGGCAAGCCCTATCGCCTGCCAAGCGAGGCCGAGTGGGAATATGCCGCCCGTGCCGGCAGCACCGCCCGGTTCGGCTTCGGCGATCAGGTCGGGATCGGCCGGGTGAACTGCAACGGCTGCGGCACCCCCTACGACCCGCATCGCCCGGCGGATGTCGATGCGTTTCCGCCCAACGCCCTGGGGTTCTACGGCATGCTGGGCGGCGTATCCGAGTGGGTCGAGGATTGCTGGCACCCCACCTATCAGGGCGCGCCGAACAACGGCGCCGCTTGGGGTGGCAGTTGCGATCGTCGCGTGCTGCGCGGCGGCTCGTGGAAAAGCCCGCCCTCCGACGTCACCGTATCCGCCCGGAACTTCTACGACGCCGGCGTGCGCTACACCGCCAACGGCATGCGGGTGGCGCTGCCGCTGCGCTGACGCAGGGTCCTGCCGTGGGATCGGTCTCGCCGTACCGGAGGCGGCCGGGCGGGCAGGTAGGCTCTGACCCGGCTCCAGCGTCTCGTCACCGGGCCGGTCCGCGCCATGCTGGGCGGCGTCGGCGGCCGCCAGGTTTACAAAGCCTCCCTCCTGACGACCGTGCCCCCGGGCAAAGGCGTCTCAACGCCGGTTGTGCCGGGGAAGGAGATCGGCAGGCCGCGCAGCGTTCGCATGGCCAGGAACGCGAAGCACTCCGCCTCGACCGCGTCCCCGCGCAGGCCGACATTCTCGGCGCAGAGCGTCTCCACCCCCGCGCGCTCGCGCAGGGCTTGGAGCATCGCC
>CAXTJW010000619.1:0-2115 GCA_964244305.1 uncultured Acetobacteraceae bacterium | reverse complement strand
GTGCCCCAGAGCACGTTCAGGTCGGCCTTCGCCATCTCCCGCGAGTCGGACCCGCTTACCCGGCCGCATCCCGCCATCCAGCCGGCCGTCGCGATGGTGCTGCAGATTGTGCCCTTGCGTCCGGACCAGCGCATGGCGTGGCGCAGGCGGAAGATGCCGTCGCGGTTCACCAGACCCATCGTGCCGGCGGAGCTGTAGGGCCATACCGTCTGGCTCCCGTGGCGTGCAGCCGCCGCGGTGAAGCCGGCCACCACGCGGTCGAGCGCCTCGTTCCAGCCGATCCGGCGGAACTCGCCGCTGCCTTTCGGGCCCACGCGCAGCAACGGGTGGAAGATGCGGTCTGGGTGATGCACCCGCTCGGCATAACGGGCGACTTTATTGCACACGACGCCGGCCGTGTAGGGATTGTCCGCCCCGCGCACCGCCCCGATCGTCGACCGATCCAGTACCTCCACGTCGAGCGCGCACGTGCTTGGGCAATCATGCGGACAGACGGAGGAACGGATCTCAGCCATCGGATGGAAACTCCGGTCCTATTGATGAGCGGCAAGCCCAACCCAGTCCTGCCGCGATGCGGAGTACGACCGCATCCCCGGCCTCCGCTGTCAAGCCCGCCGCCGATATGCAGCGGATATCACCGCACGGATCGTGAAACGGCAGCATTCCGGCCGAACTGGACTTATTTAGATACGGCACGCTATATCCGGGAAAATATGACGCCCGGGTGGAAATAGTGCAATCTGACCGCCTCATGCCGCCGCTCGAGCGTCACCGTGCCCGTTCATGGCACGGGTAGGCGACGCGTTGCGGTTCGCAGGGGCGCAACCTTATAAGTTCCAAGCATCGCCAAGCGAAGGCCAGGCAACGGAATGGATCGCGACATTATGCGGCGCAGGGCTTTGTTGGTGGGCACCTCGGCCCTCGGATTGGGCGCGTATCTTGCCCTAACGCCCCAGATGCACACCGCCCAGGCGAGGGCCTTCCGCGTCGTGCGGGCCGACGAGGAGTGGCGGAATACGCTGAGCCCGGATCAGTATTCCATTCTGCGCCGCAAGGGCACCGAACGGCCGGGATCGAGCCCGCTCGATCATGAGGTCCGGCTGGGCCGCTACGACTGCGCCGGCTGCGACCAACCGGCGTTCAGTTCAGAGGCGAAGTTCGACAGCCACACGGGCTGGCCGAGTTTCTGGCAGCCGCTCCCGGATGGCGTGATCACCGCCGACGACAGGAGCTTCTTCATGACGCGCACCGAGGTGCAGTGCAGCGGTTGCGGCGGCCATCTTGGCCACGTGTTCAACGACGGCCCGAAACCGACGGGCCTGCGCTATTGCATGAACGGCGCGGCGCTGTCGTTCCATCCCGAAACCGCTTGAAGGAAAGCACTCTCATGGTTCGTGTCATTAAGCCGGGTCTCATTGCCGTCGCCGGCGCGGCCGTACTGGCGCTGTCGTTCCAGGCGATGCAGCCATCGGCTCGCGCCGAGTCCGCGACCCAGGCGTTGCCGCTCCCGGCGCTCGATATCGCGCCAGCCCGCGCCGGCTTGCAGACGGCAGTGTTTGCCGGCGGCTGCTTCTGGGGCGTGCAAGCGACATTCGAGCACGTTGCAGGCGTGACCCAAGCGGTGTCCGGCTACGCCGGCGGCCATGTCTCCAGCCCAAGATACGAGCAGGTGAGCACCGGCGCGACCGGCCATGCGGAATCCGTTCAGGTGACGTTTGACCCGGCCCGCGTCAGCTACGGCAAGCTACTGCAGATCTTCTTCTCGGTGGCGCTCGACCCGACGCAGGTTGACCGCCAGGGGCCGGACCACGGCACGCAATACCGCTCGGAGCTGTTCGTGGACAACCCGGAGCAGGAACGGACCGCGCGGGCCTACGTGGCACAGCTCGAGGCCGCCCATGCGTTCAGCCGCCCGATCGCCACGCGCATCGACCCGGCCGCCCCGTTCTACCCAGCCGAGGCCTATCACCAGGACTACCTCGTGCGTCATCCCGACAACCCCTACATCGCCTTCAACGACCTTCCAAAGGTGCGTAGCCTGGAGGCGCTGTTTCCGGAAAGCTGGCAGGCAGCGCCGATCGCCGTCGGCAAACTCGCCTCGGGTGACTGAGCTCC
>CAXTJW010000618.1:0-2115 GCA_964244305.1 uncultured Acetobacteraceae bacterium | reverse complement strand
GCATGTCGAGCAACGCGTCCCGCTGGGCGCCCGTGCGGCGATACTCCTCGACGAGTTCGCCGACCTGCTTGCCGAGCGTGGCGCAGGCCCAACCGAGATGCGTCTCGAGAATCTGCCCCACGTTCATCCGGCTCGGTACGCCGAGCGGGTTCAGCACGAGGTCCACATGCGTCCCGTCCTCCAAGAACGGCATGTCCTCGACCGGCGTGACCCGCGAGACGACGCCCTTGTTGCCGTGGCGTCCGGCCATTTTATCGCCGGGCTGCAGCTTGCGCTTCACGGCGACGAACACCTTGACCATCTTCATGACGCCCGGCGGCAATTCATCACCGCGCTGCAGCTTCTCGACCTTGCCGTCGAACCTCGCCTGCAGGCCGTGCACCGCCGTGTCGAACTCGCGCTTCAGCGTCTCGATCTCCGCCATGACCGTGTCCTCGGCCACGCCGATGTTGCGCCATGCGCCGCGGGGATGCTCGGCCAGCACTTCCTCAGTGATGACCGTGCCCGCCTTGATGCCCTTGAACCCGC
Organism: uncultured Acetobacteraceae bacterium; assembly: GCA_964244305.1. Taxonomy (GTDB): domain Bacteria; phylum Pseudomonadota; class Alphaproteobacteria; order Acetobacterales; family Acetobacteraceae; genus CAHJXG01. The sequence goes on along the minus strand of CAXTJW010000618.1, from coordinate 1,587 downwards.
CCGAAGCCTTGCGGTTCAGCAGCTTCTCGCGCATCCGGTTCAGGAACGACCGCTCCTGAATGGCCCGTTCGTCGTCACGGTCCTTGGCCAGCCGCTCGACCTCCGACCGCTCGATCGCCATCGCGCGCTCGTCCTTATCGACACCGCGTCGGCTGAACACCCGCACATCGACGATCGTGCCGGTCACGCCCGGCGGCAGCTTCAGCGACGTGTCACGCACGTCCGAAGCCTTCTCGCCGAAGATCGCGCGCAGCAGCTTCTCCTCCGGCGTCATCGGGCTCTCGCCCTTCGGCGTCACCTTGCCGACCAGGATGTCGCCCGGGTTCACCTCGGCGCCGACATAGACGATCCCGGCCTCGTCGAGGTTCTTCAGCGCCTCCTCGCCGACGTTCGGGATGTCGCGGGTGATCTCCTCCTGGCCCAGCTTGGTGTCGCGCGCCATCACCTCGAACTCTTCGATGTGGATGGAGGTGAACACGTCGTCGCGCGCAATACGCTCGCTGATGAGGATGCTGTCCTCGAAGTTGTAGCCGTTCCAGGGCATGAACGCGACCAATACGTTCCGGCCCAGCGCCAACTCCCCAAGCTCGGTGCTTGGCCCGTCGGCGATGATGTCGCCGTTCGATACACGGTCGCCTACTCGCACCAGCGGACGCTGGTTGATGCAGGTGCTCTGGTTGCTGCGCATATACTTGCGCAGCCGGTAGATATCGACACCGTGCGTCGTGCCGTCCTCCGCCGTCGCACGCACCACGATGCGGGCGCCGTCGATCTGGTCGACGATGCCCGGACGCTTGGCGACGATGGTGGCGCCGCTATCGCGCGCGACCGCCGCCTCCATGCCCGTCCCCACCAGCGGCGCGTCGGCGCGGATCAGCGGCACCGCCTGGCGCTGCATGTTGCTGCCCATCAGCGCGCGGTTCGCGTCGTCGTTCTCGAGGAACGGGATCAGCGCCGCCGCAACCGACACCAACTGCCGCGGGCTCACGTCCACCGCCGTCACGTCGGTCGGCTTCACCAGCCGGAAATCGCCCTGCCGACGGACCGACACCAGCTCATTGGTGAAATTCCCCTCGGTATCGGTCGGAGCGTCGGCCTGTGCGACGACAAGCTTCTCCTCCTCCATGGCCGAGAGATACTTCCAGCCGTCCTGCACCTGGCCGTCCTTTACCAAGCGATACGGCGTCTCGATGAAGCCATACTTGTTGACCTTGGCATAGGTGGCCAAGCTGTTGATCAGGCCGATGTTCGGCCCTTCCGGCGTCTCGATCGGGCAGATGCGGCCGTAATGCGTCGGATGCACGTCGCGCACCTCGAACCCCGCCCGCTCCCGCGTCAAGCCGCCTGGTCCCAGCGCGGACAGGCGGCGCTTATGCGTCACCTCCGACAGCGGGTTGGTCTGGTCCATGAACTGGCTGAGCTGCGACGAGCCGAAGAACTCGCGCACCGCCGCCGCCGCCGGCTTCGCGTTGATCAGGTCGTGCGGCATCACCGTGTCGATGTCGACGCTGCCCATGCGCTCGCGGATCGCTCGCTCCATGCGCAGCAGGCCGACGCGATACTGGTTCTCCATCAGCTCGCCCACCG
>CAXTJW010000617.1:0-2125 GCA_964244305.1 uncultured Acetobacteraceae bacterium | reverse complement strand
GCCAACGAGGACATCCGCCGCAAGTCCGCCAACTACGAGATCATCGGCAAGCCCGGCGGCGAGTGGGCGTCGGTGTTCGAGCAACTGGCCGAACAGGTCGCCAGCGCACCGCCGGTCCGCCCCGCGCCATTGACGCACGATGCGCTGCTGAACCTGTTCAAGGGCGACGCAGTGGGCCGCAACGTCGTGCTGCAGCCGGCGACCGAGGCCGACATGTGCCCGGCGACCGTCAACAACAAAGCCTCCCTCGAAGTCGTCTACGAGGGCGTGTGACCGTGGACGGCGCCATCGCTCCTGCGATCCCGCCCGTAACGGGGTCCGGCTGCCACGGTGGGCGCGACACCATGGTCGAGGCCGCCCGCGCCGCCGGCAAGAGCGCGGCGATGGACCAGCTGATGACCGACTACCCGCGCGGCCCGCACGACCAGCCGCAATCCATGTGCCCGGCGTTCGGCGCGTTGCGCGTCGGCCTGCGCATGCGCCGCACGGCGACGATCCTGAGCGGTTCCGCCTGCTGCGTGTATGGCCTGACCTTCACCTCGCATTTCTACGGCGCGCGCCGCACCGTGGGATACGTACCATTCAATTCTGAAACATTGGTTAAGGGCCAGCTGTTCGAGGACATCCGCGACGCAGTCTATGCGACCGCGAAGCCGGCCGATTATGACGCGGTGGTCGTCATCAACCTGTGCGTCCCCACCGCATCCGGCGTGCCGCTCGACCGGCTGCCGAAGCAGATCGACGGCGTGCGCGTCATCGGCATCGACGTGCCGGGCTTCGGCGTGCCGACCCATGCCGAGGCCAAGGACGTATTGGCCGGCGCGATGCTGAAATACGCCCGCACCGAGGCCGAGCAGGGCCCCGTCGCCCGCCCCCGGCAGCAGCAGGACCTGCCGACGGTAACAATGATCGGCGAATTCTTCCCGGGCGATCCGCCGGGCATCGGCGCGCTGCTGGCGCCCATGGGCATGGCCGTCGCGCCGCAGCTGCCGTCGCGTGAATGGCGCGACCTCTATGCCGCGCTCGATTGCCAGGTCGCCGCAGCCGCGCACCCGTTCTACACGGCGACGGTCCGCGAGTTCAAAGCCGCCGGCCGCCCCGTCGTCGGCAGCGCACCGGTTGGGGTGGAGGGTACCGCCGCCTGGCTCGACGCGATCGGCGCCGCCGCAAACGTCACTGCCGACCGCATCGATGCCGCCAAGGCGCGCGCCCTGCCGCTGATCCGCGCGGCGCTTGACGCCAACCCGATCAATGCCCGCGTCACGGTTTCCGGCTACGAAGGCTCCGAGCTGCTGGTCGCGCGCCTGCTGATCGAGGCTGGCGCCGAGGTGCCCTATGTCGGCACCGCCTGCCCGCGCACCGAGTGGAGCGACGCCGACCGCGAGTGGCTGCAGGCGCACGGCACGCACGTTCAATACCGCGCCTCGCTGGAGCAGGACCTCGCGGCCATGCTGGACGTGCGCCCGGACCTCGCGGTGGGCACGACGCCGCTGGTGCAGAAGGCCAAGGAGCTCGGCATCCCCGCCCTGTATTTCACCAACATGGTCTCCGCCCGGCCGTTGTTTGGCGCGGCTGGCGCGGGCGCACTGGCCGGGATCGTCGCGGCGCAGATCGGCAGCGGCGGACGCTTCAACCGGATGGTCGACTTCTTCCAATCCGTCGGCACCGGCCCCACCGCCGGCTACGGCTTCGACGGCGTGCCGCAGGAGCCGAAAGGCGCCCGCGAACGCTACCGCAAGGCGCGCGAGGCCAAGAGCCGCGCCAACGAAGCCGTGGGGACCTGAGCGATGCTGGTGCTCGATCATGACCGCGCCGGCGGCTACTGGGGCGCAGTCTACGCCTTCACCGCCATACGCGGGCTGCGCGTGGTGATCGATGGCCCGGTCGGCTGCGAGAACCTGCCTGTCACAGCGGTGCTGCACTACACCGACGGGCTGCCGCCGCACGAATTGCCGGTCGTCGTCACCGGGCTGTCGGAGGACAACCTGTCGATGGACGGCACCGAGGGCGCGCTGCGCAGGGCGGCGGCGACGGGCGACGTCGACATGCCGTCCGTCGTCGTGACCGGCAGCATCGCCGAGATGATCGGCGGCGGCGTGACGCCCGAGGGCAGCAACCTGCTCCG
>CAXTJW010000616.1:0-2130 GCA_964244305.1 uncultured Acetobacteraceae bacterium | reverse complement strand
CGGTCGTCCGCCCGGGCCATCAGCGCGGCCGTTTCGGGCGACAGCAGCGTCTCGCGCCTGGCGTCCGCATCCTGCGCGGCGAGCGCCTTCATCAGCCCGGCCAAAGCCGCCTTGGCCGCAGGAGCCGCATGGTCCGCTGCCTTGCCGACAAGCAGCGCGCCCTCTTGCAATTCGAGCGTCGTGCGCACGCCGGCCTTGTGCTTCTTCGTCAGCTCGTCGGCGAAGGTGGCGAAAGCGTCCCGCCACGCCTGGATGCGATACTGGTGCATGCCGAGCTGCTGCAATGGGAAGGCCGCCGTCCAGCGGTCGTTGTTCACGTGGCGCATCGGCGTCTCGCGCCATGCGCCGTCATCGTCGTCGGGGCCGCGCCACTGCAGCATGACGGCGAGCTGGTCGTGGCTGTCGGCGATAATGTCGGCCTCGACGTCCACCAGATCACCGATGATCCGCCGCGCCGGGAAGCGGCCGTTGTCGACGCACGGGGAGGCGGCTTCGACCGCGAGTCGCGGCTGTTGCGCTGCGTGTTCGGCGCCGCTGATGGGCCGCGGCTTGGGCAGCGGCAGCGCCGGGGCCGTGAAGGTGAGCAACGCGCCGGGCTCGAGCGTGAGCTCGGATGTCGGATCGAGTGTCGCAACGTCATCACCGTCCGCGACCCACGGTCCGAACGACCCGGCGCTGGCCAGGATCGCGGCGCCATCGACTTCGACCGGGGCCGTCTCGTTCAAGTTTACCAACACGAGTGTCGCCTGCTGCGCCTGCCGCGGGTCGGCCGCGTCCGTCCGCAGCAAGGCGGCCACCGGTTGACCGGGTCCCGACAGCGGCCGGGCCGGGCCGGAACCAAAGCCCGGCAATGCCCGCAACCCGTTCAGCGCCTTGACCTCGACAGTGTCGGGCAGATTGGCGAGTTCGCCCATCCAGCCATCCGCGAGCGACGCCGCAAGCGCGTCGTGGTGCAGGCCGGCCGGCACGATGACCGGGGCGATGCGGCGGAGCAGTTCCATTTCGCGCCAGATCCAATCGGACTGGCCGTCCCACCAGGGCAGCGAGCACGCGACGTAGTCGACGGCGCCGGGCGGCAGGTTGGCGACGCTCTCCCACGTGAGGCCCGGCGTCCAGGCGAACAGGACCGCCTTTGGCGCACGGGCGCGGAGGCGGATCAAGAACGGCGCGACGGTCGCGGCGGGCAAGCTGTCCAGGCCGAGCAGGCGGACGCCGGCAATCCCCATCGAGGACCAGGTCGCAATGCGCGGCGCCCAGAATTCGGCGAGGCTTGCAGCATCCTCCTCATCGGCGATGGTCGCCGTGGCAGTCGGGGCCGTGGCGGGCGACCGCCTTGGATCGGTCGTGGGCGCAGGTGCCAGGACGAAGATCGGCGGCAACGTGCCGTCGGTCGCCACCGTGACGCGGCCGACCGTAAGGTCAACAAGAACTGATAGACCATGCCCCTGCGCCGCCGCGATGAGCGGCCCCATGTCGGATCGGGCAGCAGGCAGCAGCACATGATCGAAGCCAAGCGTAGCGGCGCGTTCAAGATCCGGCAGCGTTGCCTGTGCACCGAGCGCGCACACGCGGGGCGCACCGGCTGGCGCCGCAGCCTGCGCCGCGGACGAAGAGGTTTGCATGAAGATGGCTCCTGGGTCGCCGACGACTTACCTTTGCATCGCGGCGGCGGGCGCATAGTTGCCGCGCCCGCAAAGTTTCCACACCGGACCTATTTCACGATCACATATGTCGGGGCCCGGCGCGCGCGATCAACCACGCACGCGTTTATTCGAGGCGAACCCCGCCCGTTACCGCCTGATAGGTCGCGATGGCGAGCGTAAGCGGCTCGAACGGCTTCGTAATGACGAATGCGGGCTCGAGATCCTCGCCGGTGAGCAGCCGCTCCGGATATGCTGTGACGAAGATGACCGGGGCGTAGTGATGCCGCATGATCCGCGACACCGCCGACGTGCCGTCGCCACCGATGCCGAGGTTGATGTCGGCAAGGATCAGGCCCGGCTTGTGCAGTTCCGCCATCTCGACCGCCTCCGCCTCGGTGGTTGCGACGCCGACAACATTGTGGCCGCAGTTCTGCACCAGCTCCTCGATGTCCATGGCGATGATCGGCTCGTCCTCGATGATCAGCAC
>CAXTJW010000615.1:0-2134 GCA_964244305.1 uncultured Acetobacteraceae bacterium | reverse complement strand
AGGATGCACTCCCACATGCCGTCCAGCGCGGCGCGCTCCTCCTTGCTCTGCAGCCGCTCGGCATCCGGCGGCGGCGGCGTGTCGGACTTCAGCCACGGCTCGATGCTGCGAAGCTGGGCGTAAGCCTGGGACAGGTCGGGCACCAGGTCCTTCACCACGGCCATATGCGGCAGCGGGTAGATGCGCACGGCGCCGTTCACCTCGTCATGCGCCTTGAGGCACGCCAAGGTGTTGCCGCCGTCGATGTTCATCGAGCAGCTGCCGCAAATCCCCTCTCGGCATGACCGCCGGAAGGTGAGCGTCGGGTCGACCTCGTTCTTGATGTAGATCAGCGCGTCCAGCACCATCGGTCCCACCTTGTCGAGGTCAAGCTCGTAGGTGTCGATGTGCGGGTTGGCGCCGTCATCGGGGTTCCAGCGATAGACCCTGAACTCCTTGGTCCGGGTCGCGCCGGGTGCAGCCTTGTAGGTCTGCCCTTGCCCGATCTTGCTGTTCTTGGGCAGCGTGAAGGTGGCCATCGTTTCTGCTTCTCTCGCCTAATAGACGCGCTTCTTGGGGGGAAACACGGAGACCTCGTTGGTCAGCGTCTGCATCTTCACCTCGCGGTAGCCGAGGTCCACCTTGCCCTGCGTGTCGCACCAGGCGAGGGTGTGCTTCATCCACTCGCCATCGTCGCGGTCGGGGAAGTCGTCATGGGCGTGGGCGCCGCGGCTTTCCTGACGGTTCTCGGCGCTGACCATCGTGGTCATGGCGTTGCCCATCAGGTTGTCGAACTCCAGCGCCTCCACCAGGTCGCTGTTCCAGATCAGCGAGCGGTCGCTCACCTGCATGTCGGCCATGCCGGACCAGAGGCCCTGCATCTTCGACACGCCCTGCTTGAGGCTCTCGCTGTTGCGGTACACCGCGGCATGCGACTGCATGACCTTCTGCAGTTCGAACCGCATGGCGGAGACCTTGGTGCCGCCGCTCGCGTTGCGCGTGCGGTCGAAGCGGTCGAGCGTCGCCTCCCCGGCGCGCGTCGGCAACGGCGCCTGGCTGGCGCCGGGCTTGATGATCTCGGCCGCCCGGTGCGCGGCGGCGCGGCCGAACACCACGAGGTCCAGCAGCGAGTTGGTGCCGAGCCGGTTCGCGCCGTGCACGGACACGCAGGCGGCCTCACCCACCGCCATCAGGCCGGGCACCACGGCGTCCGGGTCACGCGCGGTCGGGCGCAGCACCTCGGTGCGGTAGTTCGTCGGCACGCCACCCATGTTATAGTGCACGGTCGGCAGCACCGGGATCGGCTCCTTGGTCACGTCCACCCCCGCGAACACCTTGGCGGTCTCGCTGATGCCCGGCAGGCGCTCATGCAGCAACTCGGCGCCCAGGTGCTCAAGGTGCAGGTGAATGTGGTCCTTGTTGGCGCCCACGCCCCGCCCGGCGTTGATCTCCAGCGTCATGGACCGCGACACCACGTCGCGGCTCGCCAGGTCCTTGGCGGTCGGCGCGTAGCGCTCCATGAACCGCTCGCCCTCGGAGTTGGTGAGGTATCCCCCCTCCCCGCGTGACCCCTCGGTGATCAGGCAGCCGGAGCCGTAGATGCCGGTCGGGTGGAACTGCACGAACTCCATGTCCTGCATGGGAATGCCAGCGCGAATCGCCATGCCGTTGCCGTCGCCGGTGCAGGTATGCGCGCTGGTGCAGCTGAAATAGGCCCGGCCGTAGCCGCCCGTGGCGAGCACGACGGTCTGCGCGCGGAAGCGGTGCATCGACCCGTCCTCCAGGCACCAGGCCATGACGCCGCGGCAGGCGCCCTCCTCGTCCATGATGAGGTCGAGCGCGATGTACTCGACGAAGAACTCGACCTCATGCTTCAGGCTCTGCTGATACAGCGTGTGCAGGATCGCGTGGCCGGTGCGGTCGGCGGCGGCGCAGGCGCGCATCGCCGGGGTCTTGCCGTACTCCTTCATGTGCCCGCCGAATGGGCGCTGGTAGATGCGGCCATCCTCGGTCCGGCTGAACGGCACGCCGTAATGCTCCAGCTCATATACGGCCGGAATCGCCTCGCGGCACATGTACTCGATGGCGTCCTGGTCGCCCAGCCAGTCCGACCCCTTCACGGTGTCGTACATGTGCCAGCGCCAGTCGTCCTCGC
>CAXTJW010000614.1:0-2140 GCA_964244305.1 uncultured Acetobacteraceae bacterium | reverse complement strand
GGCTTCGACGACCGCTACGCCCCGGCGTTCTACGAGGAGTTCGACCTCGCCTTCGTGCTGCGCAGCCGCGGCTGGCGCGTCGTCTACCAGCCCGCGAGCATCGTCGTGCACCATGGCAGCAACTCGTATGGCACGGCGGCGCGGGACCGGCACAGCCAGGCGAACCACGCGAAGTTCTGTGCGAAATGGGCGCGCGTCCTGCTGGAGCAGCCGCTGCCGAACGCGCCGGAGCTGCAGGTCCGCAGCCGCCCGGCCCCCGCCGGCACGGTTCTGGTGATCGACGACCGCGTGCCGGAGTGGGACCGCAACGCCGGCGGCGTCACGCTGAACCAATACCTGCATTTGCTGCAGGGCATGGGCTACCAGGTCATTTTCTGCCCGGCCTATGACGCGACGCCGACCCAGCCCTATACCGCCGTGCTGCAGCAGGACGGCATCGAGGTGCTGCACGCGCCCGAGACGCTGGAGCGCTGGATGAAGGCCAATGGCCGGCAGCTCGACCTGGTCTGGACCGCGCGGCCCGACGTGGCGGGCCCGATCCTCGATTTGCTCCGGGCCGAGACCCGGGCGCCGATCCTGTATTACACCCACGACCTGCATCACCTGCGCGAGCGCCGCCGGTGGGAGCTGGAGGGCGACCCGCACGCCCTAAGTGAAAGCAGGCGGCTGAAACGCATCGAGGACCGCATCTTCGCCCGGGTGGACCACGTCATGACGCCCAGCGCGGACGAGGCGGCGGTAATCCGCGCCGATGTGCCCACGGCGCGGGTGCACGTGATCCCGCCCTACCTTGTCCCAGCCGTGCCCGTTACGCCGGCGGGCCCGGATTTCGCCGACCGGCATGCGCTGATCTTCGTCGGCGGCTACAACCATCCGCCGAATGTCGACGCGGCGGTCTGGCTGGTGCGGGACATCATGCCGCTGGTCTGGGCGACGCTGCCGGACGTGCGGCTGTTGCTGGTCGGCAATGCCCCGCCGCCTGAGGTCCTGGATCTTGCCAGCCGGCGCGTCGCGGTCACCGGGTTCGTGCCCGACATCACGCCGCTCTATGCGCAATCGCGGCTTTCGGTGAACGCGCTGCGCTACGGCGCCGGGGTGAAGGGCAAGATCGTGGCCAGCCTGCAGGAGGGCGTGCCGGTCATTACGACGTCCGTGGGCAACGAGGGGCTGGGCCTGGTTCATGGCGCCGAAGCATGGCTGGCCGAGACCGCGGCCGACATCGCGGCCGGCATCGTCGCGCTATATCGGGATCCCGCGCAATGCGCCGCGATGGCGTTGGCGGCGCAGGCGGTGCTGCGCCGCAAGTTCAGCGAGGACGCGGCGCGGGCGGCGCTGATGGACGTGCTGGGCCAGTGGACGTGCCGGGTTTGCGGCCGGTCCGCTCCGGGGCGTCCGGCTGCTTGCCCGCATTGCGGTGCCGGGGCTGCGGCACTCGGTTTGGCTAGCGCCATCCTGCAGGGATTGCCGTCCGGCAACGGGCGCAGCCTCGCGGATGCGCTGCCCCGCCTGGCCCGGCTCTCTATCCGGGTCTGCGATGACGCGCCGGGGCCGCTGCAGGAGCATCTGCGGCGGCCATCAGACGCCGTGTTGGTGGAAAACTCCCTCGATCTGCTGGTCGGAGGCGCGTCCCTCGACGCCGCGGCCGTGCTCGCAGCGTTGCGCCCTGGCGGACGCTGGGTCCGGCCGGGCGGAGTTGCCGACACGAACGCCCTGATTGCCGCTGGCTTCGACGTATTGGCCTATGAAGGCGAGGGCTCCACCCTCGATCATGAAGGCGAGGGCTCCACCCTCGACGCCCGGCCACGCGCATGACGGCGAATATGACCGGGGGCCGCCCGTCCGTCCTGGTGGACCTGCGCCCGTGCTACGAAGGCTTTGCCGGCATCCCGCAGGAGACCCGCCTGCTGTTCCAGATGTTCTCCGACATGGGGCTGGCGCGGCTCGGCGGGCTCGCGTCCGGGATCCACTTCGCCGGTCCGCCCCGGCGGCGCGGCGCCACTGCCCAGACGCCGTTCGACCGCACCCTCGAACAGGCCCGCGTGCTGATCAGCCAGGACACCAAGCGCCACCACGCCCCGCCCGGCCTGTCGTTCCTGCTGCCCGGCCCGATCCGCCGCCGCATGCACCACGTCACCACCAT
>CAXTJW010000613.1:0-2141 GCA_964244305.1 uncultured Acetobacteraceae bacterium | reverse complement strand
ACGACTTTCAGCAGGGTGCGTTTGGCCGGGTCCATGGTGGTCTCCCGCAACGCCAGCATCGGCATCTCGCCCAGGCCCTTGAAGCGGCTCACCTCGATCTTCGTGCCGGCCTTGAAGCCGCGCTTCATCTGCCGGTCCTTGTCGGCGTCGTTCATCGCATAGACCGACTTGGCGCCCTGGGTCAGCCGATACAGCGGCGGCTGCGCCAAGTAGATATGGCCGTATTGCACCAACTCCGGCAGCTCGCGGTAGAAGAACGTCATCAGCAATGAGGCAATGTGCGCGCCGTCGACGTCGGCGTCCGTCATGATGATAACGCGTCCATAGCGCAGCCGGGTCCGGTCGAACCGGTCGCCGACGCCGCAGCCCAGCGCCTCGATCAGGTCCTTCAGCTCCTGGTTCTGCCGCAGCTTGTCTGCGCTGGCGCTGGCGACGTTCAGGATCTTGCCCCGCAACGGCAGCACCGCCTGCGTGTTGCGGTTGCGCGCCTGCTTGGCGGAGCCACCGGCGCTGTCGCCCTCGACCAGGAAAATCTCCGTGCCCTCCTGGCTCTCCACGGTGCAATCCGCGAGCTTGCCCGGCAGCCGCAGCCGGCGCGTTGCCGTCTTGCGGCTCACGTCCTTGATCTCGCGCCGGCGCAGTCGCTCCTCGGCGCGTTCGATGACAAAACTCAACAAATTGTCGGCTTGGGCCGGATTGCCGGCGAGCCAATGGTCGAACCGGTCCCGCAGCGCCGTCTCGATCAGGCGCGTCGCCTCCGGGCTGGTCAGCTTTTCCTTTGTCTGGCCCTGGAACTGCGGCTCGCGGATGAAGGCCGAGAGCTTGCCGGCCATTTGCCCCAACAGGTCCTCGGCGGTGACCTGCGTAACGCGCCGGTTGCCGCGCTGCTCGCCCCAGGCGCGCAATCCCTTCAGCAGCGCCGCACGGAACCCGGCCTCATGCGTGCCGCCCTGCGCCGTTGGCACCGTATTGCAGTAGGAATGCAGGAAGCCGTCCGCGTTCTCGAGCCACGCTACCGCCCACTCGACCCGGCCGCCTGTCTTGCCGTTCAACGTCGCGGGCAGGTCGGCCTCCCCGGACCACAGCTCCGGCAAGGCGCGCGGCGTATCGCCGATGTCTTCCTTCAGGCTATCGCGCAAACCGCCGGGGAAGTGCAGCACGGCCTCGGCCGGCACGTCCTTGCCGCCGGTCAGCAAACCAACGTCGCAGGCCCAGCGGATACGAACGCCACGGAACAAATAGGCCTTCGATCGGCAAAGACGGTAGAGCCGGGCCGGAATGAACGGCAGGGCGCCGAAGATATCCGGGTCCGGATGGAAGCGTATGGTCGTGCCCCGGCGGTTCTGCACCGGCCCGGCATTCATGAGCTTGGTGACCGGCTTGCCGCGCTGATAGCTCTGCCGCCACAGCACCCGGTCCCGCGCCACCTCCACATCCATCGCATCGGACAACGCATTCACGACGGAACTGCCGACCCCATGCAGCCCGCCCGACGTGGCATAGGCCTTGCCGCCGAACTTCCCGCCGGAATGCAGCGTCGTCAGGATGACCTCCAGCGCGCTCAGCTTCTTGAACTTCGGATGCGGATCGACCGGAATGCCGCGGCCGTTGTCGCGGACCATCAGCCAGTTGCCGGCATCCAGCGAGACCTCAATCGTGCTGGCGTGCCCGGCCACTGCCTCATCCATGGCGTTGTCCAGGATCTCGGCCGCCAAATGGTGCAGCGCGGCCTCATCGGTGCCGCCAACATACATGCCGGGACGCCGCCGCACGGGCTCCAGGCCTTCGAGGACCTCGATGTCCCGTGCGGAATAGCTGTCGCTGGCCTCGTCATCGGCCAGCTTGGTAAGCAAGTCGTTCATGCTGTGTTCCCGAGTCTGGTCCAAAGCTAGTGCTCTGGACCAAGCCGGGCAAGGGTTGTGACGGTTGTGTGCGGCTTCGCCTCGCCACTATCCCCTGGTTGCGTGCTGTTTTAGTTGCGACCCGCCTTAGTTACGGAACGTCCCTGATGGCTCCTGCGTGTGGGCCTCCAGGAACCAAAGCTGCTTGTCGAGCCCGCGCGAAACCTCGGTCAGCAGGTCCGCCGTGCCTGCGTCGCCGGCCTCGTCGGTGTCGTCGATATTCTTGCGGATGGCGTTGGC
>CAXTJW010000612.1:0-2146 GCA_964244305.1 uncultured Acetobacteraceae bacterium | reverse complement strand
ACGATCACCGACCTCGATCCGCTGCGCTGGGGGCTGTTGTTTGAACGTTTTCTTAACCCCGAACGTGTATCGATGCCGGACTTCGACATCGACTTCTGCCAGGACCGCCGCGACGAGGTGATCGACTACGTCCGCCACGAATATGGCGCGGACCGGGTCGCGCAGATCATCACCTTCGGAAAACTGCAGGCGCGCGCTGCGGTGCGGGACGTGGGCCGTGTGCTGGGCCTGCCGTTCGGCCAGGTGAACCGCGTCGCCGAGCTGATCCCCAACAACCCGGCCCATCCCGTCACCCTGTCCCAGGCCATCGACGGGGAGAAGCGCCTGCAGGAAATGCGCGACGGCGACGAGAGCGTGCGGCGTCTCTTAGAAGTGGCGCTGCAGTTGGAGGGATTGTATCGCCACGCGAGCACGCACGCCGCAGGGCTGGTGATCGGCGACCGGCCGTTGATCGATCTCGTGCCGCTGTATCGCGACCCGAAGGCGGACACTTTAGTCACGCAATACTCCATGAAATACGTGGAGCAGGCTGGACTAGTAAAATTCGACTTCCTGGGGCTGACGACGCTGACGATCCTGCAGCAGGCGGTGGCGATCCTGCACGGCCTGGGTGTGCCGGTGGACCTCGACCGCCTGCCGCTCGACGACCCGAAGACGTTCGAGATGCTGTCCCGCGGCGATGGCGGCGGGGTGTTCCAGTTCGAAAGCCAGGGCATGCGCGACGTGCTGCGGCAGATGCGCCCGGACCGGTTCGAGGACCTGATCGCCGCGGTCGCGCTGTATCGGCCGGGCCCGATGGCGAACATCCCCGACTACTGCCGCCGCAAGCACGGCGAGGCGTGGGAGGCGCCGCACCCCGAGCTTCGGGAGATCCTGGGCGAGACCTACGGGATCATGGTGTATCAGGAACAGGTCATGCAGATCGCGCAGACCATGGCCGGATACAGCCTGGGCAGCGCGGACCTGCTGCGCCGGGCGATGGGCAAGAAAATCCGGTCGGAGATGGAGCAGCAGCGGCAGGTCTTTACCGGCGGCGCCACCGCCCGCGGCATTCCGGCGGCGAAGGCGACCGAGGTGTTCGACCTCATGGCCAAGTTCGCCGACTACGGCTTCAACAAGAGCCACGCCGCCGCCTATGCGCTGCTGTCGTATCAAACGGCGTGGTTGAAGGCCAACCATCCCGCCGCCTTCCTGGCCGCCTGCATGAACCTGGCGCTCAGCAACACCGACAAGATCGCGGCGTTGCGCCAGGAGGCCGAGCGCACCGGCATCCGCGTGCTGCCGCCCGATATCAACCAATCCGGCGCCGAATTCCGGGTCGAGGTGGCGCCGGACGGCACCCAGGCAATCCGCTACGCCCTCGCCGCGGTCAAGCGGATCGGCTTTGCCGCGATGCAGGCCCTGGTGGCGTCCCGCGGCGCCCGCCCATTCGCCGACCCGGCCGATTTCGCCGCCCGCGTCGACCCGCGCCCGCTCAGCAAGCTGCAGCTCGAGAACCTGGCCCGCGCCGGCGCCTTCGACAGCATCCTGCCCAACCGCGCCCAAGTGTTCGCCGCCGCCGAAACGATGCTGCGCCGCGCCCAGGCACAGGCGGAGGAGGCCGAAACCGGCCAGTGCGGCCTGTTCGGCGGCGGCCCCACGCCCGAACCGCTGCGGCTGCCGCCAATGCCCGATTGGCCCCCCATGGAACGGCTGGGCTACGAGGCCGAGGCGGTCGGCTTCCACCTCACCGCGCATCCGCTCGATAGCTATGGCCCGCTACTGAAGCGGCTCGGCGTGGTGCCGTCGAGCCAAATGGAGAGCCGGGCGCTGGCGGGCGCAACCCGGGTGCGCATGGCCGGCTGTGTGGTGGCGTCGAAAGAGCGATCGACCCGCACCGGCAGCCGGATGGCATGGGTGCGGCTTTCGGACCAGGGCGGCAGCTTCGAGGTGACGATGTTCAGCGAGGTGCTCGGCAGCGCGCGCGATGCTTTGAAGGCAGGCAATGCGGTGCTGATCGGCGTGGACCTGCGGCTGGAGGGAGATAGCCTGCGGGTGACGGCGGCGGACTGCGTGTCGCTAGAGCAGGCGGCGGTCGATGCCGGCGCCGGAATCCGCATCTGGCTGGACCGCACCGAGGCCGTGCCGCACATCCGCGCAATCCTCG
>CAXTJW010000611.1:0-2148 GCA_964244305.1 uncultured Acetobacteraceae bacterium | reverse complement strand
CTATAGACCGCATCCTTCCACATTGCGACACTGTGTGGGCGCTGTGGCTGCTATAGTCTGCCGCCTGACGCGCGTCAAAGCTGAGTGCCTGCGCAGGAGCTGGAGACACTATGACCTTTCTGGAACGCCGGGATCTTCTGAAGCTACTTGCGAGCATGACGCCTGCTTTTCTGCTGGACCCCGGCACTGCCTTCGGTATGGAGAAGAAACCCCATGGGACGCGCACTCCGTCCGGCGCGCCTGGCGTGGCCGCGAACAAGGCAGAAGCCATCGGCAACCGCGCACCGTTAGCGCCGAATGCCTTCAACATGCTGCCGCTGGGTTCGGTGCGGCCGGCAGGATGGCTGCGGCGGCAGTTGGAGATCCAGGCGACCGGCCTCGGTGGTCATCTTGATGAGACATGGGCGGATGTCGGCGGCAACAGCGGATGGCTGGGCGGCACGGGCGAGTCCTGGGAGCGCGGGCCTTACTTTCTGGATGGGCTGGTGCCGCTTGCGTATCTGCTTGACGACGATCGCCTGAAGGCGAAGGCGCAACCCTGGATCGATTGGACGCTGACGCACCAGGCAGCGAACGGCATGATCGGGCCGGCGACCAACGACGACTGGTGGCCGCGCATGGTCATGCTGAAGGCTCTGACACAGTACGAGGAAGCGACCGGCGATCCGCGGGTTATCCCGGTTCTCTCCCGCTACTTCGCCTACCAGCTGGAGACACTACCGGCGCGGCCGCTGCGCGATTGGGGTAGATTCCGCTGGCAGGACAACGCCCTCTCCGTCATCTGGCTCTACAACCGGACCGGCGATGAAAAACTGGTTGCCCTGCTGCGGCTGCTGCACCAGCAGGGCTTCGACTGGCAGGCCAGCTTCGCCGACTTCAAGCACATGGGGCCGGTCACTCCGGAGATGATTAAGCTGAACGAGCACAACGGGCTCGGCGAGATGGCGCTGGCGACCCATGGCGTGAACAACGGCCAGGCGCTGAAGGCGGCGCCGGTCTGGTCGGTGGTGAGTGCGAACGAGACGGACCGCCGCGGTCTCGATGCCATGCTCGCCGCGCTCGACACGTATCACGGCCTGCCGAACGGAATGTTCTCCTGCGACGAGCACTTTGCGGGTCGCAATCCCTCGCAGGGCTCGGAGCTCTGCACGGTCGTCGAGATGATGTTCTCGCTCGAGCAGTCGCTTGCGATTCTGGGTGAGGCCTCGCTGGGAGACCGGCTGGAGCAGATCGCCTACAACGCGCTGCCCGGCACCTTCACGGACGATATGTGGGCGCACCAGTACAACCAGGAGCCCAATCAGGTCGAGGTGAGCCTGCATCGCAAGCCGTGGACGACCGATGGGCCGGAGTCGAACCTCTACGGCCTGGAGCCGAACTTCGGGTGCTGCGCGGCGAACTTTCATCAGGGCTGGCCGAAGCTGACGGCGAGCCTGTGGATGGCCTCGCAGGATGGTGGTCTGGTCGCCGCGGCCTACGCGCCCAGCGAGGTTCACACCGTCGTCCGAGGCACGATGGTCCACGTTATCGAAGAGACCGACTACCCGTTTCGCGGGGCGATCACGATCAGGGTGAATCCGGCAAAGGAGGTGAAGTTTCCGCTGCGTGTGCGCATTCCGCAGTGGGCGGCCGGCGCCACGCTGCATGTTAACGGGCAGCCGGAGGCCGCACCCGGCGCCGGTGGGTTCGCACTTATAAATCGCACGTGGCGAGCCGGGGATGTCGTCGATCTCGTCCTTCCGATGACGCCCCGAGCTGTGCGCGGCTTCAACGAGTCGGTCTCGATCAGCCGCGGACCGCTGGTCTTCTCCTACCCTATCGGCGAGGACTGGGTGAAGCTGCGCACGCGCGGCATGACCGCGGACTGGCAGGTCTTTCCCACCTCCGAGTGGAACTACGCGCTGACAGTTGACGAAGCCACCGCCCACGCGCTGAAGGTGGACGAACATCCTGTCGGCGGGTCTCCGTTCGCGCTGACCGGAACCCCTTTGACGCTGCAGGTGGCGGCCCGCAAGGTGCCGACCTGGCGCGCGATAGATGGTGTCGCGGACCCGGTGCCGCGAAGCCCTGTCGTCAGCGAAGAGCCCGAAGAGACCATCACCCTGGTTCCGTATGCCGCGGCCAAGCTTCGTATCACAGCGTTTCCGC
>CAXTJW010000610.1:0-2163 GCA_964244305.1 uncultured Acetobacteraceae bacterium | reverse complement strand
GGGTTCCAGTTCCAATCGCCGGTGTTCGTGGCGGTGATGGCGTGGCTGCTGTTCGGCATCGGCCTGAACCTGTCCGGAGTGTTTGCCGTCGCTGGCGGCGTTGCCGGGGCCGGCCAGTCGCTCGCCGGCCGCGGCGGGCATGTGGGCAGCTTCTTCACCGGCCTGCTGGCGGTGCTGGTGGCGACGCCCTGCACCGCCCCCTTCATGGGCGCCGCCATCGCGGGCGCGCTGGTTGCATCGCCGGAAATCACGCTGCTGGTGTTCGCCACCATGGGCCTGGGCCTGGCGCTGCCCTACGCGCTGCTTGCGGCAGCGCCCGGGCTGGCGCGCGCGCTGCCGCGGCCCGGCGCCTGGATGGACTTGCTGAAGGAGCTGCTTGCCTTCCCCATGTATGCGGCGGTCGTGTGGCTGGTGTGGGTCGTAAGCCAGGAGGCGGGGCCGGATGGCGTCCTTGCCGTCGTGGCCGGGCTGGTGCTGCTGGGGTTTGCCGGCTGGGCGCTCGGGCGGGCGCAGGCAGGCGTTGGACTGGGCCGGCGGCTCGGGCAGGCGGCGGCGGTGGCCGGGGTTGCGGCTACGGCCCTCCTGCTGCCAAGCATCGTCCCGGTGCGGGCGACCGCGCAGGCGGCAACCGAGGCAAGCGAGCCGTTCACCGCCGTCCGCCTAGCCGAGCTGCGCGCCCAGGGCCGCCCGGTCTTCGTCAACATGACGGCGGCATGGTGCGTATCCTGCTTGGTAAACGAGCGTATCGCGCTTTCCACGCAATCGGTGCGGGATGCATTCGTCGCGCACAACGTCGCCTATCTCAAGGGCGACTGGACGCAGCAGGACCCGGCGATCTCGAGCTTCCTGCGTGAGCATGGCCGGGACGGGGTGCCGCTCTATGTCGTCTATGCGCCGGGCCAGGAGCCGAGGCTGCTGCCGCAGGTCCTCACCCCCAGCCTCGTGCTTGCAAGCTTGAACGAGGCCGGGAGCTGAGTTTCCGCTCGGAGCCCAACCGAAAAAGCCGGCCGGAAGCCGTCAACGCCACCACAAAGCGGTGTTGAGCGCCTGGACCGTCTCGTTCCGCAGCATGACCTTGCCGTTCACCATGATGAGCGAGCTCGCGTGGACCGTATCGAGGTGGCTGCCCGGCTGGAAATACGAGCCGACCATGATGACCGCAGTTTGGCCGTCGTTGCTGAGGCTGCGCACGCTGCCGATGACATTGCCCCGCGAGTCATATAGCCAATGCCCGACCGCATTCGACGCGATGGAAGCGGCAGCCGGCTCAGGGGCCGGGCGTGCCGACGGCTGTGCCAGCGCTGCGCCGGCGAACGACAGCGCCAATGACGCCGCGAGGCTGAGAATACGTATGTTCATGTTAGTGTTATCCTAAATTGATGCATGGGACCGAGGCGCGGCGTTCACGGGCGGGCGGCGGTCAGTAACGCGGGGCGGCGGCGGCATAGGTCGAGGCGCTCCGCACGGCATGCGCCAGCATCCAATTATGGATCCGGTTCGCCTGCGCATAGGCAACGGTCCCCTCCTCGAAGTGCGCGGGCAGGGAATTCGCAGTCTGCACGATGCCCTCGCTGCCGTTGGTCGGCAGGACGTTGCCCGCCAGCTGCGGCAGATCGGAGCCGGGCCGTCCGAGAATGCTCGGATAGGCCTCTGAGCCCGTCTCGGCGACCTGCGGCGCTGTCAGGGCCGCGTGGGGCATAAAGCTGCCCGCGTTATTTGGAAACGGCTCGCTGTTGCCCTCGGCCGCCATAGCGGGCGCGAAGCCGAGGCTGGAGGCGACGATGGCGGCAAGGATAAAGGTCTTCATGAATGGTCTCCTGTGGCGGGGTCGCCGGATAGGTGCCTGCCTGTTGATGGCGGCGTCGTTCGATCAGGAGCGCGTCGTCGGCCCTATGTATGGGTCTTGGTGCAGTGCAGCATTAGGCTTCCGCCAGGCATGATATCCATGCGGCGAGCTATGAGGCTGGCAATGCCGGCAGGTGGCCGGGCACGGCGTGATAGGGCGTCCAGCTTGACGACGCCCGTTGCACTCAGGCTAGACTCGCCTCGTCGAGGGCAGGGGAGTGGGACCTCCGTCCCGGACGGCATGGTGTTTATTCCACACGGCAGAGCAGCGGTGAAACCTGCCAGCCGCTTTGATTCTTGGGGAAACGATGGATACGG
>CAXTJW010000609.1:0-2175 GCA_964244305.1 uncultured Acetobacteraceae bacterium | reverse complement strand
CTGATCGACAGCGAGGGTCCGGCCGCGCGGGTGACGGCGCATGAGGTCAGCCTGCTTGGCTGGCCGTTGACGCCAGATCAGGCGCTGGCGCGGTTTGTGGGCCTGCGCCTGTCCGACATGCCGGCGCTGGTGGCGGCGCAGACCGGGCAGCCGGTGCCGCCGGGCTGGGTGGAGCATTTGCGCGCCCGGTTGATCGAGACCTTCGCTACCGACGTGGAGGCGATGCCCGGCGCCGCCGCCGTGCTGCAGGCGACCACGGCGCTCGGCCTGTCATACCGGATCGCCTCCAACTCCTCGCATGAGGAGATGGCGGTGAAGTTCGCCCGCACCGGGCTGGCGCCGCTTGTCGAGGGCCGCACGCACAGCGCCCGTGACGTTGCGGCCGGCAAGCCCGCGCCGGACGTGTTCCTGGCCGCCGCCGCCGCGGAGGGCGTGTCCCCGCATGCCTGCATCGTGGTCGAGGACAGCTTGCCGGGCATACGTGGAGCCTTGGCCGCCGGGATGGTTTGCATCGGCCTCGACCCGCACGGACCCGGCGAGCGGCTGCGGGCCGCCGGTGCCCATCCCATCCGGGCACTGTCCGAGCTGCCCGCGTTGTTCCAGGCCGCGATGCGCACTGCGGCATGACCATTGCGGCGCTGGCCTATATCTATCCCTGGACCAAGGCCTTCCACGTCATCTCGGTGATCGCCTGGATGGCCGGCATTTTTTATTTACCGCGGCTGTTCGTCTATCACTGCGGCCTGGCGCGCGGATCGATCGAGAGCGAGCGCTTCAAGGTGATGGAGCGCCGCCTGCTCAAGCAGATCATGCTGCCGGCCATGCTGAGCAGCTGGTTCTTCGGCCTGCTGCTGGTGCTGACGCCCGGCATCGTGGCTTGGACGCCGTTCAACTGGTGGCACGTGAAGCTCGCGGCCGTCGTCTTGATGACCGGCTTCCAAGGCGCTGCCGGCAAGTGGCGCCGCAACTTCCTCGAGGACCGCAACCAGAAGCCGCATCGCTATTTCCGCTATGCCAACGAGGTGCCGACCGTGCTGATGATCGTCGCCGTCATCATGGTCATCGTGAAGCCATTTTGGGGCGCTAGCTGAAATCCCTTGACGTCGCGGGCCACGAGTGTCAACTGACATCTGGCGAGACAGGGCAGGCCCTGACGAGCCGTACCAGGAACCGGCGGCCTTTTGGGCCCTGTTCTCTTCCCTGACAGGATATCGCTCATCGCCGCATTCGCGGAAACCGGTGAGCTTCATGCCCTATCTCGCACATCCAGATACACTGAGGCAGCCTCATGCACCTCGCCGAACTCAAGGCCAAATCTCCGGCCGACCTCCTGAGCTTCGCCGAATCCCTCCAAGTCGAAAACGCGTCGTCGCTGCGAAAGCAGGACATGATGGTCGCGATTTTGAAGAACTTCGCCGATAACGACCAGGCGATCTACGGCGAAGGTACGCTGGAGATCCTGCCAGACGGGTTTGGCTACTTGCGTAGCAGCCAGGCCAACTTCCTGCCAGGCCCGGACGACATCTACATCAGCCCAAACCAGGTCCGCCGTTTTGCATTGCGCACCGGCGATACCGTCGAGGGCCAAATCCGTGCCCCACGGGACGGCGAGCGCTACTTCGCGTTGCTCAAGGTCAACACCATCAACTTCGAGCCGCCGGACGCGGTGCGGCACCGCATCAACTTCGACAACCTGACGCCGCTCTATCCCGACCGCAAGCTGAAGATGGAGGTCGAGAACTTCCAATCGGTCGCCAAGGGGCCGGGCAAGGACATGACGCCGCGGGTCATCGACCTGATCGCGCCGATCGGCATGGGGCAGCGCGCCCTGATCGTGGCGCCGCCGCGGACCGGCAAGACGGTGATGCTGCAGAACATCGCCACCGCCATATCGGCCAACCATCCCGAGATCTTCCTGATCGTGCTGCTGATCGACGAGCGGCCCGAGGAAGTGACGGACATGTCCCGCACCGTGAAGGGCGAGGTCGTCGCCAGCACCTTCGACGAGCCCGCCACCCGGCACGTCGCCGTGACGGAGATGGTGCTCGAAAAGGCCAAGCGCCTGGTCGAGCACAAGCGCGACGTCGTCATCCTGCTCGACAGCATCACCCGGCTGGCCCGCGCCTACAACACGGTCGTGCCGTCGTCCGGCAAGGTGCTGACGGGCGGCGTCGA
>CAXTJW010000608.1:0-2182 GCA_964244305.1 uncultured Acetobacteraceae bacterium | reverse complement strand
GGCCAGCCCACTCGCGATACAGGTCGCAGAACCAGGAATAGCCGAACCCGTCCGGCGCCGTGGTCCTGTATTCCTCCCACAACAAGGCCAGCGTCACGTGGGGCTGGCGCAGTTCCCGGTGCACCCACGCCCAGTCCGGCAACGGCCGCAGTTCCACAGGGACCTGCGACATCGGCGGGAGCAGCAGCGCCTCCAGCCGCTCGTCGTCCAAGCCCTCCGGCAACGGCCACCCCACGCCGGCACGGCGCGCACGGGCCGCGTAGCCATTCACCGTGCCCAGGCCCAGCCGCAGGCTTTGCGCGATCACCCGCTGCGGCAGACCCTGGCCCAAGTGCAATCGCAGCACTTCACGTATATTCCGCATCGACACTCTCTCACCTGGCATCCCGATCCCCTGCTGCTCGGCAGGGACAAGGCTACCCTCGGTTGAAAACTGTCAGCGGCACCAAACCAGAATGTCCTCCAGCTCCATCGCGATCACCAGGTAGGTGTTCACGATGGGCCGGAAACCACGTTCAGGATGAAACGGAAACCATGTTCACGATCCGCCGGATTCAGCGTTCACGATGGACCGGATTACGCACAACATGCTGGCCCGCGCGCTTCGCGGGCATGCTGCTGATCGACACCGACCCGATGGCGGCCTCGCTCGTCGAGCAGGGGCAATGGCAGGGCTACCGGGAGCAGGGCGCGAACGCCGGCGTGTCCTCCATCGCGCCGATCATCGAACCCCAGTTGCTGACCGGCGTCACCCGCGCCCTGGACAGCGCCAAATCAACCACGATGGCGAACATCCTGGCCGAGGCGTCGGTCAACGGCGTGCTGGGAGGAGGCCAGGCGCTGGCGACCCGGCCCGACTACACCGGCCTGCTCGCCTCCATCGCGGTGCCGACCTTGGTCATGATCGGCCTGGAGGACCCAGTTTATGCGTTCCCGGTTTCGCAGATGACGAAGGCGGCCATCCCGAACGCGCAGCTTGCCGTCATCCTGGGCGCGTCGCGCGCCAGCATTTTTGAGCGGCCGGAACTGGCCAACCAGGCGATCCTGGACTGGGCGAGCGTCCGCCGCTGACGGGTCGGTCGTCAGGTTTGCACCTGCCAACGGGATTGCCCGCTGGCAGGTGTGCGCGCCTGGCGAGCTACAATGGTCGAAGATTGCGATGCACATGTGTGCTGAATGTTTCTTCTCAGCGTTGATCGCTTAACCGCCGACGCCCTGCTCTCATGCTCGCGCGTGCCACCAGGCCCCAACTCGTTCTCAGGTTTGCTGCAAATCCGATAATAAGCAGCCCTGGATTCTTAAGGTTAAGTGCAGCACTCGACGCCAACCGTGCGATTCTCACGATTAACTACAACGCGAAACCGACCAGACGGGCCACCCGGACCCGCAGGAAGCTGCCGTCGGTGTCGTCGAGCTAAAGGGCGAGTTGGACGCACACGGCCTTTGCGACCGCGTCCATATCCTCCCGTGAGAGGCCGCCGAGGTGCCGTAGCAGCCGTTGCTTGCTGGCCGTGGTCACCTGGTCCGCCATGGCCTTGCGTCGCTCGCCGCCGAGGCTGACGAAAGCCTCGGCCGGGTAGAGCCGGCCCACTTGGCTCGACAGCGGCACCACCTGGACCCGGTTGAGCAACGCGTTGGCCGTATCGTTGCTCAGCACCACGGCCGGCCGGCTTTTCTGGATTTCACCGCCCACGGATGGATCAAACGACACGAGCCAAACCTCGCCGCGGCGAGGAGGGTCAGCCGGCACAACCGCTGGGCGACCCGCCGACATCGGTCACCAGTGCCTCGCTCCAGGCCAGGGCCTCGGCCTCGCGTTCTGCATCGGCCGCCATGGCGGCGTAACCGGCGGAAAGGTCCTGGCCGGTGACGTGTGGTCGGGCGAGGTCGTTGAGGAAGCGGCTGATCCGCCTTCGGCCGATGACGCTGTGCAGGCCGTCATAGACTTCGGCGTCCACGGTAATGGTGAGCTTCTTTGCCAAGACAGGTCTCCAATACGTGTTTCTATACGTCTAAAGACCTAAGATCACAACGTTCACGACTCGCGTCGCCCGTAAAAATTCTCCCTTCCCGGGGAAGCCACTCACGGCGGAGCCATGGGCTCGCTACAGCACGCTGCTGAGCGGATGATTGTCGAACAGGTTTCCGAACTCTAAATACTCGCCGAGGACGTCGAAGCTCT
>CAXTJW010000607.1:0-2190 GCA_964244305.1 uncultured Acetobacteraceae bacterium | reverse complement strand
TAATCGCGCGACATGGCGAACAGCACGGGGTCGGTGCGCTCCTCCACCAGGGCCCGGATCATGGCCGGCTTCGCCGCCTGAAACGCGAGCTCCCCCGTCAATGCAGCGAGCCCGAAGCCGCGGTCGGGATCGGGCTGGGTGGCGAAATAGCGGCGCAGCAGGGCGATCTTCGCCAGCCGGCCCGGCGTGAACACCAGGCGCTCCAGCAGCTCCGCAAAGGCGATCATGCCGCCGCGGGCGTGATCGTCTCGGCGTCCGGCAGATCGTCCTGCTCGTCGCCGTAACCGAGCAGGCGCAAAGCCCGCCCGCGTATGCCGCGCTTGGCCGCCTCGTGGATCAGCGCCTCCTCGCGCCCATGCGTCACCCACACCTCGGGTGCGGCGACCTCGTCCAGGGTCTGGTTCAGCTCGTCCCAGTCGCAGTGGTCCGAGATCACCAACGGCAGCTCGACGCCCTTGCTGCGGGCGCGCTGCCGGACCCGCATCCAACCGGACGCGTTGCACACGACGGGCTCCGCAAGGCGACGGGCCCAGCGGTCGGCGATGGCGCTGGGCGGCGCAATCACGATGGCGCCTTTCAGCTTGTCCTTCTCGGCCACGGTCGCCGGCAGCAGCTCGCCGAGCGGGATGCCGAGCCGCTCATAGGCATTGCAGAGCGGAATTTGCGCCCCGTGCAGGTAGATCGGCCGGTCCCAGCCCGCCTGGCGCAGCAGTGCGATCACCCGCTGCGCCTTGCCGAGCGCGTAGGCGCCGACGACGTGCGTGCGCTCCGGAAACAGCGCCACGCTGTCGAGCAGCTTGGCAATCTCATGCTCGGCCGGCGGGTGGCGGAACACCGGCAGTGCGAAGGTCGCCTCGGTCACGAACACGTCGCAGGGGATCGGCACGAAGGGCAGGCACGTGGGATCGGGTTGGCGCTTGTAGTCGCCGCTGACGACGGCACGGCTGCCGCGCCACTCCATTGCGATCTGCGCGCTGCCCAGCACGTGCCCGGCCGGCTGCATCCAGACCCGGACCTCGTTGATTGTGACAGACTCACCGTATGCCAGCGCTTGCTGGACCGCGCCGGCGCGTCCTGCGCCCATACGTACGTCCATGATCGCCAACGTCTCGGGACTGGCCAGCACGGCGTCATGGCCAGGCCGGGCATGGTCGGCATGGGCATGGGTGATGACAGCGCGCGCCACGGGCCGCAGCGGGTCGATGTAGAAGCCGCCCGGCTCGCAAAACAGGCCGTCCGGCAAGACTTTCAGCCAGGTTTCGGGGTGCGGCATCGCAGTGGGCCCGGGACGTTCACCCGGGCCCTCGACGCTTAGCCCGGCTTATTCGGGCTATCGTTCGCAAGCGGCACCGGCACCCAGCGCAGGCCATCGCCGCTCTGGATCAGCATCAGCACGGTCTTGCGGTTCTGCTTGCGGAACCGGTCCAGGCGCTCCTGCACGTCGGCGGGGCTCGACACGGCTTCCTGCTGCACCTCGACAATGACGTCGCCGGGCTTCAGGCCACGGCCGGCGGCATTGCCATCCGGCATCACGTCCGTCACCACGACGCCCTTCTGATCCTGCGACAGCTTGAACTTGTCGCGCAGGTCGTCGGTGATCGGCGACAGCCGCGCGCCCAGCCCCGAAATCTCCGACGTGCGGTTCGGCGGCGCAACCCGCTCCGGCGTGGGCGTGGCCGACGCCTGCTGCACATCGTCGGGCAGTTCGCCGACCGAGGCCTGCACCGTCATCTCCTTGCCGTCGCGCCATAGCAAGACCGGCACGTTCTTACCGATCACCGTCTCGGCGACGATGCGCGGCAGGGACTTCATCTCCTTCACGTCCTGGCCGTTGAACTTCAGGATGATGTCGCCGTTGCGGATCTTGGCCGCATCGGCCGGACCGCCGTCGTTCACGCCCGCGACCATGGCGCCCGTGGTGTCCTTCAGGCCGATGCTCTCGGCGATGTCAGGCGTCACTTGCTGGATGCGCACGCCGAGCCAGCCGCGCCGGGCACGCCCGAACTCCCGGAGCTGCGACACCACAGACTTCGACAGGTTGGAAGGGATCGAGAAGCCGATGCCGACCGAGCCGCCGGACGGCGAGTAGATCGCGGTGTTGATGCCGATGACCTCGCCCGCCATGTTGAACAGCGGTCCGCCGGAGTTGCCGCGGTTGATGGCGGCGTCGGTCTGGATGAAGTCGTCGTA
>CAXTJW010000606.1:0-2191 GCA_964244305.1 uncultured Acetobacteraceae bacterium | reverse complement strand
GCGCTGATCGAGATCCACCGGGAGGACATCCGCACCCTGCCCGACCTGCTGAACCTGCTGCGTCCGCTCGACCGCCGCTGCCTGATCCTGTGCGACGACCTGTCGTTCGAGCGGGAGGACGCCGACTACAAGGCGCTGAAATCCGTGCTGGACGGCGGCATCGAGGGCCGCCCGGCCAACGTGCTGTTCTACGCCACCAGCAACCGCCGCCATCTGATGCCGCGCGACATGATGGACAACGAGCGCTCCACCGCCATCAACCCCGGCGAGGCTATCGAGGAGAAGGTGTCGCTGTCCGACCGCTTCGGCCTGTGGATCGGCTTCCACAACTGCGACCAGGACGCATTCTTCGCGATGATCGACGGCTATGCCGACCAGCTCGCCTTGCCGATCGGGCGCGACGCGCTGCACGCCGAGGCTGTCGAGTGGTCGATCACCCGCGGCGCGCGGTCCGGCCGGGTCGCCTGGCAGTTCATCGAGGACCTGGCCGGCCGCCTCGGCGTCGCTCGGCCCAACGAGGATGCAGCATGAGCCAGACAATGCAGGCCACCGGGTTCTATCGGCGTCGCGTCGGCGATATGGTCGTCACGGCGTTGAACGACGGCGTGCTCGACCTGCCGCCCGCGGCGATGCGCGGCATCGATGCGCAGGCCAGCGCCGAGTTGCTGCAACGTGCGTTCCGCGCGCCTGCGCCGCGATCGAGCGTGAATACCTTCCTGGTCCAGGGTGCCGGCTCGACGATCCTGATCGACGCCGGCGCTGGTGGATCGATGGGACCGATGCTCGGGAAGCTGCAGGCCAATCTGGCCGCGGCCGGGGTCGGGCCGGAGAACGTGGACATGATCCTGCTGACCCACCTGCACCGCGACCACTTTGGTGGGCTGGCCAGTGCAACTGGCGAGGCCGTGTTCCCGCGCGCCGAACTGGTCATCCCGCAGTCCGAGGCTGATTTCTGGTTGGATGAGGCCAAGGCGGCTGCAGCGCCCGATGACAGGAGACCGACCTTCACCGCCGCCCGCGCCGCGGTCGCGCCATATCGCGAACGGCTGCGGCTGTTCGATGGTGGCGACGTCGCGCCCGGCGTCACGGCGCATCCATTGCCGGGCCATACGCCGGGCCATAGCGGATATTTCGTAGGATCGGGCAATGACCGATTGCTGGTTTGGGGCGATGTGGTCCACGTGCCCGACGTGCAAGCGCGCCGGCCGGAGGTCGGCATGGTGTTCGACATCGACCCTGGCCTCGCGGTCCAGACCCGGCGCGACGTGCTGGAGATGGCGGCGCGCGACCGCCTGATGGTGGCCGGAATGCATATGCACTTTCCAGCCTTCTCGCATATCGAAAAGGCCGCCGAAGGCTACGCGATCGTGCCGGTCGCCTGGTTAGGCAGCGTTTAACACCGCGGTTCCGCCCATGTAGGGCGCCAATGCCGCCGGCACCCGGATCGAGCCGTCGGCTTGCTGATAGTTCTCCATCACCGCGATCAAGGCGCGACCCAGCGCCACGCCCGACCCGTTCAGCGTGTGCAGAAACCCGGCCGCCTTGCCATCCGGACCGCGCATGCGGGCGTTCATGCGGCGCGCCTGGAAAGCACGGGTGTTGGAGCACGAACTGATTTCCCGCCACGCCCCCTGCCCCGGTAGCCAGATCTCCAGGTCGTAGGTCTTCGCCGCGCCGAACCCAGTGTCCCCGGCGCAGAGCAGCATGCGGCGGTAGGGTAATTCGAGCGCTTCCAGCACCGCCTCGGCGCAGGCGGTCATACGCTCGTGCTCGGCGTCGCTGTCGTCGGGCCGGGTGACGCTGACCAGCTCGACCTTGCGGAACTGGTGCTGCCGCAGCATGCCGCGGGTGTCGCGCCCGGCCGATCCGGCCTCGCTGCGGAAGCACTCCGACAATGCGGTAACGCGCATCGGCAGACGCTCGGCGGGCACGATCTCGTCCATGACGAGGCTGGTCAGCGGCACCTCGGCGGTCGGGATCAGCCAGCGGCCGTCCGTGGTGCGGAATAGGTCGTCGGCGAACTTCGGCAGTTTGTCGGTGCCATAGGCGGCCGCGTCGTTGACCAGCAGCGGCACCTGCGTCTCGGTGTAGCCGTGCTGCGTCGTGTGCAGGTCGAGCATGAACTGGCCGAGCGCCCGCTCCAGCCGGGCGAGGCCGCCGCGCAGGATGGTGAAGCGGCTGCCGGACATGC
>CAXTJW010000605.1:0-2196 GCA_964244305.1 uncultured Acetobacteraceae bacterium | reverse complement strand
CTTTTGGACGCCTCGCCGGGCGGCACGACGATCTGCTGCGCCGCGATCCCGGTCTGCGCCAGGCCCTCCAGCAGCGTCGGCAGATGCAGCGCCGCGACCGTCGCGTCCGTCACCACCACGGCGCGCTTCTGCGGAATGACCGGGGCCAGCAGCGCGCCGGCGCGGGCCAGCAAGCCGTCGCCGACCACGACGTCATACGCGGCCGACTCGAGCGCCACCGCCAACCGCCGCGGCGGCCGCCAATCGTGCAGCGCCTGCAGCACCTTGCTCGTGGTGAACTCCGGCGACTCGTCGCCACAGTCCACGACGATGTCGGCCTCGGCGTAAACCGGGTGGCGCTGCTCCATCAGGCGGCCGAGGATTTCTGCCGGGTCGCCGTTCTGCAGCAAAGGACGGTTGTTGCGGCTGGCGACCCGCCGCATCAGCGTCGGCAGCTTGCAGCGCAGCCACACCGATACGCCGTCGGCCCGGATCGCGGCGCGGGTCTCCGCATCCATGAACGCGCCGCCGCCGGTCGCCAGCACGAGCGGGTCCGCGGCCAGCAGCCGGCGGATCACCCGCCGTTCGCCGCCGCGGAAATCCTGCTCGCCATAACGGCGGAATAGCTCCGGGATGCTGCATCCGGCCGCGAGCTCGATCTCGCTGTCGGCGTCGCGGAACGGCACGCCCAGGCGGGCAGCGACTCGGCGGCCAATGCTGGTCTTGCCGGCGCCCATCAGGCCCACCAGCACGATACTGCGGCCCGCGAGCACTGCCGGAAGCTCCGATACCGCCGCCGAAACGTCTTTCAGCCCGGCCCTGCCGAGCGCGATGTTGCGCGTCATAGCGCCGCAGACTAGCACAAGGAACAACGTTTCGGCCAAGTCTGGCCACGAGGTTAGGGTCATGAGCCGGATTCGATTGATCATCGCTGCCGCCGTTTTGCTGCTGCTCGTCGGCACCGTCGTGCTGCTCGGCGCGTTTCCGCCGCAGCCGCACACCGAACAGGTGCAGCACGTGCTGCCCAACGACCGCTTTCAGCCGCATTAGCGCCTGCAATGGACCGGTCGATCGAGGCATACCTGGAAATGCTGTCGGCCGAGCACGGCGCGGCGCGCAACACCCTGGCGGCCTACCGCGCCGACCTCGAAGCGTTCGCCGCCTACGCTGCCGCGCAGGGCCAGCGCCCCGCCGACGCGACCGAGCCCACCCTGCAGGGCTATTTGCAGTCGCTGCACAGCGTCGTTGCCGCCCGGACCGCGGCGCGGCGGCTATCCTGCCTGCGCGGATTCTACCGGTTCCTGCTGCAGAACGGCGCGCGGACGGACGATCCGACCATGCTGCTCGATGCGCCGCGCCTGCCCGCGACCCTGCCGAAATACCTGACCGAGGCCGAGATCGAAGCGTTGCTGGCCGCCGCCGCCGCGCGGCCCGGCGTCACCGGCCTGGTCGGTCGCGCCGCGCTCGAAATCCTGTATTCCACCGGGCTGCGGGTGTCGGAGCTGTTGGGCCTGCCACGCGCGGCGCTGTCCGGCGCGTCCGAGATGCTGGTCGTGCGCGGCAAGGGCGAGCGGGAGCGCATGGTGCTGCTGTCCCATCGCGCAAAGGCGGCAGCCGCCGCGCTGAACGGTGCGACCGAAGGCAAATGGCTGTTTCCCGGCCGCGATCCGCGCCACGCCATGACGCGCCAGGGCTTTGGCCTGCTGCTGAAACAGGCGGCGCTGGCGGCCGGGCTCGATCCCGCGCGCGTCAGCCCGCACGTGCTGCGCCACAGCTTCGCGAGCCATATGCTGGCGCATGGCGCCGACCTGCGCAGCCTGCAGACCCTGCTGGGCCACGCCGACATCGCAACGACGCAGATCTATACCCACGTCTTGGCCGAGCGGCTGCAGCAGCTTGTGGCACTGCACCATCCCCTGGCGGAACGACTGCCGCCAGAGTAAGCCCGCGCGATGCGTCACTTTCTTGATTTCGAAAAACCGGTCGCCGAGCTCGAACGCACGATCGAAGAACTGCGCCGGACGCAGGAGCCCGGCGGCATCAACATCGAGGACGAGGTCGAGCGCCTCACCGACAAGGCCGACAAGCAGCTCCGCCTGACCTACGCCAAGCTCACCGCCTGGCAGAAAACCCAGGTCGCCCGCCACCCGGAGCGCCCACATGCGCTGGACTACATCCACGGCCTGATCACCGAGTTCACCCCGCTCGCCGGCGACC
>CAXTJW010000604.1:0-2197 GCA_964244305.1 uncultured Acetobacteraceae bacterium | reverse complement strand
GTTTTCCTGCGCGACATGGTGCTGCAGGCCAGCATCGGATGGTATGCCCACGAGCACGGCAACCCACAGCGCGTCCGCATCAACGTCGACCTCGGCGTCGATGAGGACACCGACACCTCCGACAACCTCAAACGCGTGGTCAGCTACGAGACCGTTGCGATAGCGGTGCGGCAGATCGTGGCGGCCGGGCACATCAAGCTTGTTGAAACCCTGGCCGACCGGATCGCCGCTGCCTGCCTGACCGACCCGCGAGTACGGTCCGCGCGGATCCAGGTCGAGAAGCTGGACGTATTCCCCGATGCAGCATCGGCCGGCGTTGCAATAATTCGATATCAATCAGGAACGGATACAGGTGCGCCGGTTTGATGTTGTCCACGGCAGCCCGCTCAATCCCAATGATTGCAAAGACATGCGCGATGACGCTCAGTGTGAGGACTCAGAGCAACACACAAACATAATCAAAACAGCGATTTAGCGACTCTGCCCAACATTTGGGCAATCCCAGGGAACGCCCGTAAAACCGCGCTCATACGCTTTTCATCCGCAGCTCTTCCACAGACTTGTCCACAGCTTCCGTGGATAGAACCCGCACTGTGGATCACGGCTGCACCGCGTGGGGCACTTGAGGCGCGGCCAGGCACGCCCCTATTGAACCCAATGCAAGACGCCGATCCCACCCCGGGCGAGTCCGGGCCGCCTCCGACCCTCATGGCCGCCGCTGAAACCCCCAAGGGCGTCGGCGTGATCGAGCGCGCTTTGCTGACCATGCCGCTCAGCCCGGGCGTCTACCGCATGCTCGATGCGCGCGGCGAAGCCCTCTATGTCGGCAAGGCCAAGAGCCTCAAGAAGCGCGTCTACTCCTACACGCAGCTCGCCCGATTGAACGAGCGCCTGCGACGCATGGTGTCGGAGACGGTCTCGATGGAGATCGTGACGACGCATACCGAGGCCGAGGCGCTGCTGCTCGAGGCCAACCTGATCAAACGGTTGAAACCTCGTTTTAACATCGTTTTGCGTGACGATAAAAGCTACCCGTGGCTGATGCTGACCGAGGACCATCCGTTCCCGCAGATCGTCAAGCACCGCGGCTCGCGCAGCCGCAAGGGCAGTTATTACGGGCCGTTCGCGTCGGTGTGGTCGGTCAATCAGACCGTGAACGCGATGCAGCGCGTGTTCCTGCTGCGGTCATGCCAGGACAGCGTGTTCGCCAACCGCAGCCGCCCCTGTCTGCTGCATCAAATCCGCCGCTGCTCGGCGCCCTGCGTCGGCCGGATCGACGCGGCGGATTACGGCCGGCTCGTGGACCAGGCCCGCGCCTTTTTGGGCGGCAAGGCGAACACCGTGCAAAAGGAGCTCGCCCACGAGATGGAGGCAGCCGCCGAGCACCTGGAATACGAGCGTGCGGCGGCGATCCGCGACCGTATTCGTGGGCTGACGCACGTGCAGGGCACCGCGGTCATCAACCCGGCCAGCCTGACGGACGCCGACATCATCGCCGGGCACCAGATCGGCGGGCAGACCTGCGTCCAGGTGTTCTTCATCCGCGGCGGGCGCAACAACGGCAACCGGGCGTTCTTCCCGACTCACTCGCGCGACATGGAGCTGGACGCCGTCCTGGCGGCGTTCGTCGCGCAGTTCTACGACGATAAGCCGTCGCCCGAGACCGTGCTGCTGAACCACCCGATCCCGGAACAGGATCTCGTGGCGGAGGCGTTGTCGTTGAAGGCTGGCCGCAAGGTCACGCTGGCGATGCCGGTGCGCGGCGAGAAGCGCGCCGTGGTGCTGCACGCCGAAACGAACGCGCGGGAGGCGCTGGAGCGCAAGCTGGCCGAGAGCGCCGGGCAGACGAAACTGCTGGAGGGCGTGGCCGAGCTGTTCGGATTGCCAGCGCAGCCGACGCGCATCGAGTGCTATGACAACAGCCACATCATGGGCACCGCCGCCTATGGCGTGATGGTGGTGGCGGGGCCCGACGGTTTCCAGAAGAACGCGTATCGAAAGTACAGCATACGCGGCCCGATCGCGCCCGGCGACGACTTCGCGATGATGCGGGAGGTGCTGGAGCGCCGGTTCGGCCGCGCCCTCAAGGAGCAGGCCGCGAGCGAGAACGGCGAGGGCGAAGCGCCAGCCCTGCCCGACCTCGTGCTGATCGACGGCGGCGCCGGGCAGCTCTCGGCGGTGCGCGGGATCATGCAGG
>CAXTJW010000603.1:0-2200 GCA_964244305.1 uncultured Acetobacteraceae bacterium | reverse complement strand
CAGGGCAACCGGCCGGAGCTCGCGGCCAAGGAAGAGGCCGAGATCGCCGTCATCGAGGGCTTCCTGCCGCAGCCGATGAGCGAAGCGGACCTTACTGCCGCAATCGAGGAGGCGGTCGAGGCAGCCGGGGCGGCGAGCGTCAAGGACATGGGCCGCGTCATGGCGGCGTTGAAGGCGACACATGGCGCAGCGCTGGACATGGGCCGTGCCGGGCCGCTGGTGCGGGCGCGCCTGTCCGCCTGATGCCGCTGCCGCCGGCCTTCCTGGACGAGCTGCGGGCGCGGACGCCGCTTTCGGCGTTGATTGGGCGCCGGGTCAAGCTGTCCAAATCCGGGCGCAACTGGAAGGGCTGCTGCCCATTCCATGGCGAGAAATCGCCGAGTTTCCATGTCTACGACGACCATTTCCATTGCTTCGGCTGCGGCGTGCATGGCGACGCCATCAGCTTCGTCATGCAGAGCGAGGGCGCGTCGTTCCCGGAGGCGGTGGAGCGGCTGGCGGGCGAGGCCGGGCTCGAGGTGCCGAGGCCGTCGCCGCGTGCGGCCGAGGCGGAGAAGCAGCGGCTGGACCTGCACGGCGTGCTCGACCTGGCGCAGGCCAGCTTTGCCCGGCGCCTGCACGAGCGGGAAGGGGCGGCGGCGCTCGATTATTTGCAGCGCCGCGGGTTGTCGCCCGCGACCATCGTGCAATTCGGCCTGGGCTGGAGCGGCGATGGGCGCGGCGGCCTCGTGGCCGAGCTGGCGCGTGGCGGCGTCGAGGCTGCCCGCATGCTGGAGGCCGGGCTGCTGCGTGAGGCGGAGGACGGCCCCGCGCGCGAATTGTATTGGCAGCGTGTGACTTTCCCAATCCGCGACCGCCGCGGCCGGCTGGTGAGCTTCGGCGGCCGCACCTTGGGGGATGCAAAACCGAAATACATCAACGGTCCCGAAAGCCCGATCTTCTCCAAGAAGCGCAACCTGTATGCGATCGACCTCGCGCGGGCCGGGCTGCGGGCCGGGCAGCGGCTCGTGGTCGCCGAGGGTTACATGGACGTGATCGCGCTGCATCAGGCCGGGTTCACCGGGGCTGTGGCGCCGCTCGGCACCGCGCTGACGGAGGAGCAGCTGGAGGAGCTGTGGCGGCTGGCGCCCGACCCGGTGCTGTGCTTCGACGGCGACGCGGCGGGTGCCCGTGCCGCCGCCCGCGCGGCCGAGCTGTGCCTGCCGCTGCTCACGCCCGAGCGCACGTTGCGGCTGGCGGCGTTGCCCGGCGGCGACGATCCGGACACGCTGATCCAGCAGCGGGGACCGGCGGCGTTCCAAGCGGTGATCGACGCGGCACGGCCGCTGTCCGAGGCGCTGTTCGATTTCGTCCGCGAACAGGGCCACGGCGACACGCCGGAACAGCGGGCGGCACTGCGGGCGCGGCTGATTGCGGCGGCCGGGCGTATCGCCGACCGCTCGCTCGCGGCGGAATACCGCGGCGCGTTGCTGGACCGGTTCTACGCCAGCCGGAAGCGCGCCGGCAAAGCGCCGCCCAACGCCCGGCCTACCCGCACGGCCGCGACCCTCGATCTTACCCAAGCCGAGCGCGGCCGCTGCCTGGTGGCGATCCTGCTGCGCCATCCCGACCTGCTGCGCGATACCGAGGAGGCGTTCGCAGCGCTCGAGCTGTCGCCCGCCATGTCGCGGGTGCGGGACGCAGTTATGCACCTATCCGAACGAGATGTGCTTGATTCTGCAACCTTGCTGTCCCAATTGAACGCATCGGGTGCAATGGAGGAGGCGGCCCAGGCATTGTCGTCGACGCCCTGTCCGTTGCCGGCCTGTGCCCACGCCGACGCCATGCCGGCAGAAGCCGAGGCCGGTTGGTGGCATATATTCGGGCTGATGCGCCGTTCTCATCTTGACGACGAGATTGCAGCAGCGGAACAGGCCTGTAAGCACCACCTGGATGAGACAACGCAGCGCCGCCTGACTGCGCTGTGCCGAGCCCGAGATGAGTTATTCGCGCTTGATGAGCGCGACGACTGAACCCTGATGCGCCGCACGGGACGCCGTGCGGCGCGCATTATTGGAGTGCCCTGACCTATGGCGACGAAGCAAGCCGTGACTGCCGATGCAGCGCCCGCCGAGCACGACGGCGACACGACGCTGCTCGATACGAACGCCGTTGCCGTGAAGCGCCTGATCGCCAAGGGCAAGGAGCGTGGCTACATCAC
>CAXTJW010000602.1:0-2207 GCA_964244305.1 uncultured Acetobacteraceae bacterium | reverse complement strand
CACATCAACCACAAGGCCACGGATGGCCGCAGCATTCCCGTCCTGTATTGCGGAGCGGAGATCGGCGGCCGCGGCCGCGTGATGGTGTTCGGTCGCGACCTGAGCGCGGTGTCCACGCTGCAGCAGCGTCTGTTGACCGCGCAGCAGACGGTGGAGCGCGACTACGCTCGGCTGCGCGACATCGAGGAGTGCTACCGCCTGCTGTTCCAGCAATCGTCGGAGGCGGTGATAGTCCTTGATCCTGCCAAGGGTCGGATTATCGAAGCCAACCCGGCTGCGAGTGCCCTGTGCGGCACAGGCACAGCCGACATGGCCGGACGCCCGCTGATCGACATTTTTTCCACGGATCATCTGGCCGATATGCAGGCCCAGATCGGCTCCATCGGTGCCGGCGGCCGAGCAGAGGACATGCCGGCGCTGCTGTCCCATGGTGGGCGCGCTGTAACGCTGCGCATGGCGGGTCTCCGGCAGGAGAACGCAACATCGGTCCTGATGTGCATCGTCCCCGTGCAGCCTGTCCCAGCCATCTCCGCAGTGCCTGACGACAAGGCGATCCTGCTGCGCGCGGTCGAGAGCGCGCCGGACGCCTTCGTGGTGACCGATGAGAAGGGCGACGTGATCACCGCCAATGCCGCCTTCCTGGAGATGGTCCAGCTCCGGCACGAAAAGGAGGTGGTCGGCCAGTCGCTCGACCGCTGGGTGGGTGAGAGCGGCGTGGAGCTCAGCGTGCTGACCGCGAACCTACGCAGCCGTGGTGTTGTACGCTTCTTCAGCACGACGGTGCGTGGCGAGTGTGGCATCATCGCGCGGATAGAGATCTCGGCGGCGGCAGTTTCAGGCGGTGGTCGGCCGACCCTAGGCTTTGCCATTCGCAACGTCGGCGCGCGCATGGACATGGGACAACAGGCCAGCCAAGTGCAGACTGGTTCTGCTACTCTGGCCGGCAGGCCGCTTTCGCGCTCGGTCGAGCAGCTGACGGAGCTGATCGGCCGCGTGTCCTTGAGGGATCTGGTGCGGGAATCGACCGAGGTGATCGAACGCCTGGCAATCGAGGCGGCGCTGGAGCTGACCAACGATAACCGGGCTTCGGCGTCGGAGATGCTGGGGTTGAGCCGGCAAAGCCTCTACGTGAAGATGCACCGCTACGGCATCGGCGATCTCACAGTCGCAAGCCCAACGTAGCCGGCCCAGGCTGGGCAAACCGAGGCGGGAACCCACCTTCGTGCGCAGTAGGCGCCATCGGGAAGGCGCTTCCGCTGGGCCGGATATCGGGGGCTGATGATGCAATTAGTGACCGTGATCGTGGTCGTGCTGTTTGCCGTACCGGCGTTGCTGTACTTGGTGGGATTTGCGGCCAGGCGATATGTGGGGAAAGCTCCGCGCTGGATCAGCTTCCCGACCGGGAACAAGACAACGACCAAGAAGACCGAACCGGACCCGTCCGCAAAGCGTCAGGCGTAACTGCACAATACCTTTTCCTCGCCGTAGCCCTCGCGTTCACCCTCAACCATGCCAACCGGTTCGTCCGGGCTGGCGGGACGCTGCTTGCGGCCATTGGGCTTGCCTTCATCGTCCTCTCGATCGTCCTGGCCGACCTCGATGGCACGTTTGCCGCTCTGCCGGCCGGGCTGGGGGGGGGCCGCGCCGGTCCTGCTCAATGTCCAGGCTGTCATCGCCTCGGCTGCCGTGCTGTTCCTGCTGTGGGCGGCGTGGCAGCAGGTGAGACGCCCCATGACAGCGTCCGTGCCGTTACGGAACACCGGCGGCATGTTCGGGCTGGTGTCGCGCTACGCCCATTGGGCATCGGCGACGCTTATTCTCTGCCTGGTGCCGATGGGGCTGTTCATGGCCGTCCTGCCGGCGGGCTCCGCCGACCGCGACATGTTCGTGGCGGTGCACCAGACCCTCGGCGTCACCGTCCTGGCTCTCGTGCTGCTGCGCCTCGCCTGGCTCGGCCGCAGCGCGCCGCCGCCGCTTCCGTCCGACCTGCAGCCATGGGAGCGGCGGCTGGCCGGCGCGCTGCATCCGGTGCTGTATGCGCTGATCTTGGGGCTGCCGGTCACCGGCCTGCTGCTGAGCGTGTCGCAGGGCGGCCCGCTCGAGGTCTATGGCTGGATGGCTCCGCTTGCTGCCGGCACGAGTTCGGGTGCCGGGTCGGTGTGGGCCGTGCTGCACAACCAGGTCCTGCCGCTGCTGTTCTATGGGGT
>CAXTJW010000601.1:0-2212 GCA_964244305.1 uncultured Acetobacteraceae bacterium | reverse complement strand
ACCCCGGCGCCAGGTTGAAGCTGATGGTCGTCGACGGGAACTGGCTCTGGTGCGTGACCGCCAGCGGTGCCGTGCCGCGGATGATGGTGGCGATGGCCGATAGCGGCACCTGCGCCCCGTTCAGCCCCGGCAGCCGCAGCCGGTCGAGCGAATGCGGGTCGGCCTGCCAGTCGGGATTGGCCTCCAGCACCACGCGATACTGGTTGGCCTGGGTAAAGATCGTGCTGACCTGCCGCTGCCCGAACGCGTCATACAGCGTGTCCTGGACCGCCTGCATGCTTACCCCCAGCCGCATCGCCGCGTCGCGGTCCACCTGAATGCGGGTCGAGAAGCCGTCGGTTTGCTGGTCGCTGGCGACATCCTGCAGGTCGGGCATCGTGCGAAGCCGCCCGAGCAGCCGGGGCGCCCAGGTCGCCAGTTCGTCCGCGTCGGTGTCGACCAAGGTATACTGGAATTGGGTGCGGCTGATGCGGGTGCCGATCTGGATGTCCTGCACCGCCTGCAAAAACACCGACATGCCCGGCACGCCCGCCATCGCCGCCTGCAGCCGCGCGATCACCACCGGCGCCGGGTCGCGCTCCCGCCGCGGCTTGAGCGCAATCGTGAGCCGCCCGGTGTTCGGGGTGGCGTTGATGGTGCCGGCGCCGACGAACGACACGACGCCGGTGACGGCGGGATCACGCTGGGCGATCTCGGCGAGCTGGGTCTGCAGGGTGGACATCCGCGGCACCGATGCGCTCTGCGCCGCCTCCGTCACCGCGACGATCACGCCGGTGTCCTGCTGTGGCAAGAACCCCTTCGGCGTCGCGATGTATAATATAATCGTACCGGCCAGGGTGCCGATCGCGACGAGAAGAATAATGCCCTGAAAGCGCAGCGCCACCGCGAGCGTGCGGGCATAGCCGCGGGTGAGGCCCTTGAAGCCGCGCTCGAACCAGCCGGTCAGCCGGCTCGGCCTCTCGTTGGCCCGCAGCAGCCGCCCGCACATCATCGGCGTGAGCGTCAGCGAGATGACGGCCGAAACGATGACGGACGTGCTCAGCACCACGGCGAACTCGTTGAACAGCCGGCCGACGACGCCGGTCATGAACAGCAGCGGAATGAACACCGCGACCAAACTGACGGTCAGCGACACGATGGTGAAGCCGATCTGCGCCGCCCCGCGGTAGGCGGCTTCGAGCGGCGGCACCCCGTCCTCGATAAAGCGCACCACGTTCTCGATCATGACGATCGCGTCGTCGACCACGAACCCGGTCGCGACCGTCAGCGCCATGAGCGACAGGTTGTCGAGGCTATAGCCGCACAGCGCCATCACGGCGAAGGTGCCGATCAGCGACAGCGGCAGCGCGATGGCCGGAATGAGCGTCGCCCGGGCGCTGCGCAGGAACAGGAAGATGACGAACACCACCAAGCCGATCGACAGCATCAGGGTGAACTGCACGTCGTTCACGGACGCGCGGATCGTCTCGGTCCGATCCACCACGACGGCCATCGCCACCGCCGCCGGGATCGCACGCTGCAGGCCCGGCAGCGCCGCCTTGATGGCCGCGACCGTCGAGACGATGTTGGCGCCCGGCTGCCGCTGGATGTCCAGCACTACGGCCGGGTTGCCGTTATACCAGCCGGCGACCCGGTCGTTCTCCACCCCGGCGACCACGACGCCCAGGTCCGACAGCCGCACCGGCGCCGCGTTCTTGTAGGCGATCACCAGGTCCTTATAGGCCGCCGGCGTCACGAGCTGATCGTTTGCGCCCAGCGCATAGGCCTGGCGCGGCCCGTCGAAACCACCCTTGGCGCCATTCACGTTGGCCGACGCGACCGCGTTGCGCACGTCCTCCATCGACAGCCCGTAGGCCGCCACCCGCGCTGGGTCGACCCGCACTCGCACCGCCGGGCGCAGGCCGCCCTGCACCGTCACCTTGCCGACGCCATCGATTTGGCTGAACTTCGGCTGCAGCAACGTGTCGGCGGCGTCGCTGATGCGGTCGATCGAGATGCTGTCGGACGTCAGCGCCAATGACAGGATCGGCGCGTCGGCCGGGTTCACCTTCGCATAGATCGGCGGATACGGCAGGTTGACCGGCAGCGTTCCCGTCGCCGCGTTGATCGCCGCCTGCACGTCCTGGGCCGCACTGTCCAGCTTACGGTTGAGGTTGAACTGCAGCGTGATCTGGCTGGTGCCCTCGCTGCTGGTGCTGGTCATGGTCGACAG
>CAXTJW010000600.1:0-2216 GCA_964244305.1 uncultured Acetobacteraceae bacterium | reverse complement strand
CGGGTTTGTCGGATCGACGACATCGAGTCAAGGTTATTTGTGCAATGCAGCATGGAATGTTTACGGCCGGTTCATCATTCTGGTGATAGACCTCGGATAAGTTGCTGAACGAAATGGCTTTGGCTTCTACAATAGCTGGACAGCCATGGGTGTGGCCCAATAGGCTTGCATGGCTAACAAAAAGGATTGGGTCGTAATGACCGGGTTCGTCTTCAGGCGTGCTTGCCGATCGCTGTTGCTTAAAACCTTGGCCGCCGTCGTGCTGACGCTGGCGCTGTCGCGCGGCGTCGCGTCGGCGCAGGTCGGGTCCGACCGTTACGCCTCCATCGTCATCGAGGCAGGCAGCGGCGAGGTCCTCTCGTCGGTGGACGCCGACGAAAATCGCTTTCCCGCCAGCCTGACCAAGCTGATGACCATATACATGCTGTTCGAGGCGCTGCGCGACCGTCGCATCGCCTTGTCGCAGCCCGTCCCGGTTTCGCCGTGGGCCGCGTCGATGTCCCCCACCAAGCTTGGCTTGCTGCCGGGCACCGTGATCACGGTCGAACAGGCGCTGCTCGGCCTCGTGACCAAATCTGCGAATGACGCCGCCGCGGCACTCGGTGAGATGATGGGCGGCGATGAGGACCGCTTCGCCCAGATGATGACGCTGCGGGCGCGGGCGCTCGGCATGACGCGCACCACGTTCCGCAATGCGTCGGGCCTGCCGGACTGGAGCCAGGTGACGACCGCCCGCGACATGGCGATCCTCGCCCGTCACCTCATCCAGGATTTCCCGCTGTACTATTGGTATTTCAGCGTGCCGTCGTTCTCGTTCCAGGGGCGCATGGTGATGAACCACCAGCATATGCTGCAGACCTACCCCGGCGCGGATGGGCTGAAGACCGGATACATCGAGGCGTCCGGCTTCAACGGCGTCACCTCGGCGGTGCGTTCCGATACTCGGCTGATCGCCGTCGTGCTCGGCGCGGCCTCCGGGTGGGAGCGCGACCAGCATATCGCCGCGCTGCTCGACGAGGGGTTCGAACGGCAGGGCGTGCCGATGCTGGTGGCCCGGCATGACCCAGAGCCGGCACTGCGGACGGGCCAATTCATCAACCTTGCCCCGGCTGCGCCATACGCTGCGTTGCCGCAGCCGCGCTACTATCTTGCGGCCCGAGGCGGGCACCGCGGCGCGAAGGCTGCGCAAGCCGTCACCCCGTCGAACATGCGCGCCGCCACCGTGCGCCGCGGCCAGGAGGTCCGAGGCGAGCGGCTGCATCCGCGTCCGATCATGTCCGTGCAACGGCCTGCGCCGAGGCTGGCTCCTTCGCATGCGGTAAACGGCCGGTCTGGGCGCTTGACAGGCGCGCGTACGGCCAGCGGCTGGAACGGCCGCTTTCCGGGTTGACCCCGGGCGATACGACCTGCGGGTCATGAGGCCGGATCGGTAGCGGCTGTGCCCTTGCGTGGAGCGCCGACGCTGCGCATTTTGTAAGGGACATCACGAGGATAGGAGGCCGGGCGCCAATGGATGGTGGAACCGACGCAAGACGCATCACGATCCACTCGCCCGAGGACTTCGCCGGCATGCGCGTTGCTGGCCGGCTGGCTGCCGAGGCGCTCGACATGATCGCGCCGCACGTGCGGCCCGGCGTCACGACTGCGGCGCTCGACACCCTGTGCCACGAATTCATCCAGGCGCATGGCGCGGTGCCGGCACCGCTGAACTACCGCGGCTTCCCGAAGTCGATCTGCACCTCGATCAACCACGTCGTCTGCCACGGCATCCCCGGCGACCGGCGGCTGGTCGAGGGGGATGTGCTGAATATAGACGTGACCGTCGTGCTCGGCGGCTGGCACGGCGACAGCAGCCGGATGTATGCGGCCGGCCGTCCGTCGACGAAGGCGCACAAGCTCATCGACGTGACCTATGAGGCGCTGATGCGCGGTGTTGCGGCAGTGCGGCCGGGCGCGACGCTCGGCGACCTCGGCCATGCGATCCAGGTCTATGTCGAGGCCAACCGGTTCAGCGTCGTGCGCGACTTCTGCGGCCATGGCATCGGCCGCCGCTTCCACGAGGCACCCAACATCCTGCATTTCGGCCGACCCGGCGAGGGCCCGGTGCTGCGCCCGGGCATGTTCTTCACCATCGAGCCGATGGTCAACGCCGGCCGGCCCGAGGTGAAGGTGCTCGACGACGGCTGGACCGCCGTGACCCGCGACCGCAGCCTGTC
>CAXTJW010000599.1:0-2216 GCA_964244305.1 uncultured Acetobacteraceae bacterium | reverse complement strand
TGTTGCTGGTCGGCTACGAGAGCGGCAACCAGCAGATCCTGCACAACATCAAGAAAGGCATGCGGATCGAGGTCGCGCGGCAGTTCACCAAGGATTGCCACGAGCTGGGCGTCAAAATCCACGGAACCTTCATCCTCGGCCTGCCTGGCGAGACGAAGGAGACCATCCAAGAGACGATCCGGTTCGCCACCGAGATCAACCCGCACACCATGCAGGTCAGCCTGGCTGCGCCGTATCCCGGCACGTTCCTGTATAACCAGGCCGTTGAGAACGGATGGCTCGATGCCGAGCACGCCGAACTGATCGACGACCGCGGCGTGCAGATCGCGCCACTGCATTATCCCGGCATCCTGTCGCACACGGAAATCTTCACGAGCGTCGAGGAGTTCTATCGCCGCTTCTATTTCCGCGCGCCCAAGATCGCGTCGATCGTCGGCGAGATGGTGCGTAGCCCGCAGATGATGAAGCGCCGGCTGCGCGAGGGCGTGGAGTTCTTCCAGTTCCTGCGTGAGCGCAACAAGGCCGCTTGAGGGCGAAGCGGGGCACTGAATTTGTTCCGGCTCGCCTCCGGCCGGACTAGATTCGTCATTGCGAGCCGGCTTCGGCGCGGCAATCCAGGGCCATGTGGGCCAAACTTCACGCATACTGCCCTGGATTGCCGCGTCGCAAGCGCTCCTCGCAATGACGTTTGCAATGACGATGAGGGGCGGCCGCGATTGTCCTAGGGCCGAAGCGGGTCATCGTTTCCGCTGACGATTTTGGCCTGTCGGAGGCGGTGAACGAGGCGGTCGAGCAGGCCTGCCGTGATGGCATCCTGAGTACGGCGAGCCTGATGGTCGCAGGCCCCGCTGCAGCCGATGCCATACGGCGGGCGCGCCGGCTGCCGCAATTGCGCGTTGGCCTGCATCTTGTGGTCATCGAGGGTCCCGCCAGCGGCCCCGCGCCGGGTCTGGTTGACGCGGCGGGGCAGTTCCCTTCCGAACAACTCCGCCTTGGAGTCGACTACTTCTTCCGCCCTGGCGTTCGCCGGAGCCTGACAGCCGAGATCCGGGCGCAATTCGCCGCTTTCGCCGTCACCGGGCTGCGTCTCGACCACGCCAACGCCCATAAGCATATGCACCTGCACCCGACCGTCGGCCGGCTGTTGCTCGAAGCCGGGGCCGAGCATGGCCTGCCCGCGATCCGCATTCCCGCAGAGCCGCCCGGCATCATGCGCGCCTGCGGAACCCGGCAGGGCCTCGCTGATCGGGCGCTTTATGCAGGAACGCGCGTCCTGCGCGCCCAGGCACGCCGTGCGGGGGTACGGACCAACGACTACGCATTCGGTATCGCCTGGAGCGGCCACATGACGGCCGACCGCATGATCGGCCTGACGCCGCATTTGCCGCCGGGCCTGAGCGAACTCTATTTCCACCCCGCCAGCCGGCGGGATGCATCGCTCACTCGCCTGATGCCGGATTACGAACACGAGGCCGAGCTGGCAGCCCTTCTCGACCCGGCGGTTCGCGCCGCCCTCGACGGCGCCGGCGCGGTCCGGACGACCTATGACGCCGCGTGAGTCGCGGGGTGCGACAGGGTAGCCTGCTGCGGCAGGCTGTGCGCCGCCGGATGCACACGGACCGCTGCCCAACCCAGCAGCAAAGCAACAATGATCACACCCGTCCGAACGAAAGCCATAGCACTCAAACTCCAACTGCACGCACGATATAAGCAACCGATTACGGCGTCAGTTGGCGTTGTTGTGGCGATATTGCAGCAAGCAGCGCTGGAACGAATAGCAGGCTTGCAACCAGCGTGCAGCCGAGGCTCAGCAGCAGCAATCTGCCCATGCTGGCCGTGCCGGGATGGCCGGACAGCGCCAGCGACCCGAATGCGGTCGCGGTGGTGAGCGCCGAGAACATCACGGCGCGGGCCGTCGGCGAAGCCAGCGGCGACCGCAGCCCGGCGCGCCAGTTCATGACGAAATAGATGTTGAACGAAACGCCAACGCCCAGCAGCAGCGGCAAGGCGATGATGTTGGCGAAGTTCAACGGCAGCGGCAGCCATGCCGCGACGATCACCGTCATCAGCGACGACAGGATCAAGGGCGCCAGCACGAGGACCACGTCGAGCCCGCGCCGTAACGCGACGAACAGGATCAGCGTGATGGCCGCCAAGGCGCCCAGCGCGGCACGCTCGAATGCGGAGATGATGGTCTGCGACGTGGCGACGATGGT
>CAXTJW010000598.1:0-2216 GCA_964244305.1 uncultured Acetobacteraceae bacterium | reverse complement strand
CGGCGCCGGCTTGGTCGTGGTCATGATGGAGGCCACGGCCCAGCTCATGCACCAGACGTTTTATCGACTAAGCCCGGGCGAGTTCCTGTCCGCCATGCCGTCGGTGCCGCCGCTGCGCGCGCTGCTGGTGCCGAGCCTGGGCGGGTTGGTACTCGGGGCAACCGGGCTGGCGCTGGCCCGCTGGCTGCCGCGGCGGACGATCGATCCCATCGAGGCCAATGCGCTCTATGGCGGCCGCATGTCGTTCCTCGACAGCATCATCGTGGTTGCGCAGACGGTGTGGTCGAACGGCGTCGGCGCTTCGGTGGGGCTCGAGGCCGGCTATGCGCAGATCGGCTCGGCGATCGCCTCCCGATTGGGCCGCGCGTTCCGGGTGCGGCGCACCGATTTGCGCCTGCTGGTCGGCTGCGGCGCGGCTGGCGCCATCGCGGCCGCATTCAATGCGCCACTGACCGGCGCGTTCTATGCGTTCGAGCTGGTGATCGGCACCTATTCCCTCGCGACCTTGGCGCCCGTGGTGATGTCGGCGATCTCGGCCGTGACGGTCATGCGCCTGCTGGGCGGCACCGGCCAGGGCTTCGACATCCGCGTGCCGACGGCGATCGAGGCGGTGGACTACGTGCCGATACTGGCGCTCGGCATGCTGTGCGCCCTGGGCGGGATTGCGCTGATGCGCGGCGTCACGGTCGTGGAGGAATTGTTTCGCCGCAGCCGCATGCCGGTATGGCTGCGGCCGGCATTGGGCGGGCTCGTGGTCGGCACCATGGCGCTGCTGTCCCCGTCGGTGCTTTCGTCCGGCCACTCGGCGCTGCGGGTCGCGCTCGATGCTCCCTACAGCCTGCAGCAGATCGGGCTGCTGATCTTGCTGAAGGCGCTGGCATCCGCAATCAGCATCGGTTCGGGCTTCCGCGGCGGGCTGTTTTTCGCCTCGCTGTTCCTGGGCGCGTTGGTCGGCAAGCTGTTCGCGGGTGCGCTGGCGCTGGTGACGGTCGTGCAGGCGTTGCCGGCGGTGATCTGCGCATTGGTGGGCATGAGCGCCCTGGCCGTCGCCGTTGTCGGCGGGCCGCTCACCATGGCGTTCCTGGCGCTGGAGAGCACGGGATCGCTGCCCATGACCGTCGCGGTGCTGGCGGCGAGCGTCGTATCAACCATCACGGTGCGCCGCACCTTTGGCTACAGCTTCGCGACCTGGCGCTTCCATCTGCGCGGCGAGGCGATCCGCAGTGCGGTCGACATCGGCTGGATGCGCAACCTGACAGTTGGCCGGATGATGCGGCGCGAGTATCGCCGGGTCTCGATCGACATGACCTTGGCCGCATTCCGGCGCGAGTTCGCCCTCGGTGCGGTCGCTCGCGTCGTGGCGATCGATGCCGCCGACCGCTACGCCGGCATCCTGGCGACGTCCGAGGGCCACGCCGCGCCCGAGACGGCGACGAAGCTGTCCGAGGTCGTGCACCACCGCAAGACGGTGCTGCTACCGCAGATGACGATCAAGGAGGCCGTGCAGATGTTCGAGACGGCCGAGAGCGACGAGCTTGCCGTGGTCGACAATGCCGACACGATGCGGGTGATCGGCGTGCTGACCGAACAGTATGCGCTGCGCCGTTATACCGAGGAATTGGAGAAGCGGCGGCGGGAGCTGTCGGGGGAATAGGCGTTTTCCGCAGGCCGGAAAGCAATGACCGAGTACCATCATTGCGAGAAGCGATTGCGACGAAGCGATCCAGGGCCGCAGACCCGCTCCTCAGTCCATGATGCCCTGAATTGCCGCGCCGAAGCCGGCTCGCAATGACGGATACTGTCCGGCCAGCTTAGACCATCCGCCCGTGGCAGTGCTTATACTTCTTGCCGGACCCGCATGGACACGCGGCGTTACGTGGCGTGTCCCGCCAGGTCGTCGGATCGGCCAGGTCGACCACGGTCGCGGTCTGCGCCCCAACGGCCATCCGCGGGCGCTCCGCCTCCAACACATCGCCCCCGGCATAGGGCGCACCGGCAGCCGGGTCGGAATATTGCAGGTTCTGCCGCGCCAATGGCTGATAGGCCGGCTCAGGCGGCGCCTCCGGGCCAAGCTCCACCCGC
The DNA here is from genome assembly GCA_964244305.1 of uncultured Acetobacteraceae bacterium. Lineage (GTDB taxonomy): Bacteria > Pseudomonadota > Alphaproteobacteria > Acetobacterales > Acetobacteraceae > CAHJXG01. The sequence continues at coordinate 134 of CAXTJW010000598.1, read as the reverse complement.
GCCAACATGCTCGTCACCCGCTCCTTCAGGTCGTCCAGCATGGCGTTGAACATGGCGAACGCCTCGCTTTTATACTCATTCAGCGGGTCGCGCTGGCCATAGGCGCGCAGCCCGATGCCCTGGCGCAGGTGGTC
>CAXTJW010000597.1:0-2220 GCA_964244305.1 uncultured Acetobacteraceae bacterium | reverse complement strand
TGATCCTGGTGATGGTGGTCTCGATCTATCTCGTCCGCCGTGCCAGCGATGGCGGCGCTACCGTGTCGACCGGGCTGGACTAGCTGCAGGCGCTCGCCATTATCGCGCTCTACTTGGGGGTCCGGTAGCAGCGGAACCGAAACTGCATTTCAGCCCTTGTCGCGCTACGCACCGTGACTTGCTGAGTTCGTCGCCATCTCACCGCACTGGCACCTGATCGTCCGCTTTGGTGCCTGGCCAGGCATGGAGCGCGGCCTCGGCTATCGCCAGCAGCGACGCACGCGACGCTCCGTCGCGCGCGAGCACTGACATGCCCTGCGTGACCGCCAGGACCAGTCCAGCCAACGGGGCGGCCTGCGATCCGGGTGGCAGGACACCGTTCTCGATGTCGCGCTCGATCCGCATCCGTAGGCAGTCTTCGATGCCTCGGCGCACGTTGGCCACGGCGTCCTGCACATCGGCCGCGGCCGCCGAACCGCTCGCGGTCGCACTGGCGAGCAGGCAGCCCCTTGGTGTGGCCTCGCCGGTGTAGGTCGTCGCGGCGGCGGTCATCAGGTCGTGCGCGGCTTCTTGGGCTGTCCGCGCGTTGGCGATCGCGCGTTTCATGGCCGCCGGGTCGCCTGCGTAGAGTCGCATGGCTTCGAGGAACAAGCGCTTCTTGTCGCCGAAAGCTGTGTACAGGCTCGGGGCGCTGATCCCCATCGCGGCGGTCAGGTCCGCGACCGAGGTAGTCTCGTAGCCGTGCCGCCAAAAGGTCAGCATGGCCTGCCGCAGCGCGGCGTTCCGGTCGAAGGAGAGCGGCCGGCCAGTGCGGCGCGGCAGGGCGTGCATCGAGATTTCCATAATGATCACTACGAAATATGTTGACCTGGCTACAACTGTGGGCCACCTGTTCCATAGCATCCATTACAGAAGTCTGGAACCTCCATGTCGCTCAGGAACTATCGCACGCTCGGCCGCTCAGGCTTGGTGGTCAGCCCCGTCGCGCTCGGGACGATGACGTTCGGGCCGGGGGGATGGAACGCAGACGATGCTACGGCGCGGGCGATCTTCGACGCCTACCGCGATGCGGGCGGCAATTTCATCGACACGGCCGACATCTACTCGGGAGGCGCCAGCGAGAGGTTGGTCGGCCAGTTCATCAAGGAGACCGGCTCCCGCGACGAGGTCGTGCTGGCAACCAAGTTTGCGTTCAACGGCTCGGCAAGCCCACTGGCCGCGACGCAGGCCGGCGGCGGCAACCCCAATGCGGGTGGCGCGGGTGCAAAGAACATCCACCGCGCGCTGGAAGCCTCGCTCCGGCGGCTCGGAACCGACTACATCGACCTGTACTGGATGCACGTCTGGGACGGCGTCACGCCGGTCGAGGAGATCGTGCAGACGCTGGGCGACCTCGTGCGCGCGGGCAAGATCCGCTACTACGCCCTTTCCGACATGCCCGCCTGGCTGGCGATCAAGGCCGCCACCATCGCGGCGGAGCGGCGCATCCCCGGCCCGATCGCCATCCAAGTCGAGTATTCGCTGGTCGCGCGCGATGTCGAGGGCGAGCACATCCCTGCCGCGCGTGAGGCCGGCATGGGCGTCATGCCCTGGAGCCCGCTGGCAGGCGGCTTCCTGACCGGGAAATACCGGCGCGAGGACACCCGCGGCTCCGGCCGGCTGAGCGGTGCCAACCCGTTCGGCAACAGCAAGTTCATCGACCGCAACTGGGGCGTGCTGGAAGTGCTGAGCTCGGTGGCCGCCGACGTCGGCCGGCCCGCGGCGCAGGTCGCGCTGGCTTGGGTCATGGCACGCCCGGGCGTTGCCGCCACCCTCATCGGCGCGAGCAAGCTGGAGCAGCTCGCCAGCAACATCGCCGCGTCCGAGATCACGCTGAGTGAAGATCAGATGAATCGCCTCAACGAGGTGAGCGCACCCGCGCCTGGCTTCAGCGCCGGACTGACGTCGCCGATGGTGCGCCGCATGGTCTTCGGCGGGAATGACGTCACGGGTTGGTCTGAATAGGCCAGGCGCGCATCACGCCTCGCAACACGTCCTCGTATGATGCATGACCTGGGTGCGTGCCCGCCAACCTGGCTTCGAGCCCCCTCCGGCCTGCAACAACCCGTGCACATACCTCTGGCCAGCAAACCCCACCCTGCTGGATTTTGTGCAGCGCATGCGGGGTGGGCGGTGCTGGTCGGCTACATGCGGGTGTCCACGGCCGAGCAGAACCTCGCC
>CAXTJW010000596.1:0-2232 GCA_964244305.1 uncultured Acetobacteraceae bacterium | reverse complement strand
TTGCGGATGAATAGGTCGATCAGCACCAGGTTGACGTTGAACTTGAACGCATCCGTGCGCCGAACTTCGTCGAGAACGGCGGGCAGCGGCCACAGCTCGAACGCTTCGACCTCGCCGTCGCTTGGATGCGGCTCGAAACTCTCGGGCAGCACTAAGTCGTAGCAATGCAGGCGGTCGCGCCGCAGCCCCTCGGACCGGTCCATTGCATAGCTCAGCAACGCCACCGGCATTGCACGGGCGATCAACTCGGCGGGGACAGACGCTTCCTCGTCCGCCTCCTTGGCTAGCGTCTCCCATGGCGAGAGGCCCGCGGAGACGCCGCCAGCCACCAGGTGATCGAGCTTCCCAGGGTCAAGCAGCTTATCGGCCGCGCGCCGCGCCACCCACAAGAATGGCCCATCCGCCCGGTGCACCAAGCCATTGAGGTGCACTCCATCGGCGCGGATGCCGAACGCCGGCAGTGCACCGCGGTCGACCTGCGCCAGTGCGGGACCATCGGCCGCCGCACGCACGTCGAACGCCTCACCGCGCCAGCGGAATCGCCCCTGGCCGGCGAGTGCTCTTGCGAAGTCTTGCAGCTCGGTTGCGGCAAGCGTTACGCCACCCTGTCCAACCGCTGCGCCAAGCCCCGCGAGCGCCTCGGCCGTATCCGGCAGCACCCAGCCGACCTGCGCCGTCCCCAGCCGCAGCGGCAATCGCCGGCCCGGTAGCTCGGCATTTCGACAGGCGGCAATGTGGCGCATGAGGTCGGTCATTTACTTGTTATAGTGACAATCCCAGGGCATCCCAGGCGCGCGGCCTTTCCGCAACCTGCGGGCATCGCCACATACCATCAATGAAATCTGCCGACTTGATCCCTGCGCCCGCGTCCGTCGTGCCACAACGGACCGGCTTCCAAACCGTGCGCTCGATGTTGCCCTACTTGTGGCCACGGGGGGAAACCGGCTCCCACGTGCGCGTGGTCACGGCCGTGGTCATGCTGATCCTGGCAAAGGTCGCGACGGTTTATATCCCAATTGTATATAGCCAGGCTGTCGACGCGCTTTCGCCCAAGAACCATCCGCTCACGATCCCGCTCAGCCTCATCCTGGCCTATGCCCTGCTGCGCATCGCGTCGTCGGGATTTGCCGAGTTGCGCGACGCGGTGTTCGCCGCCGTGCAGCAGCGCACCGTACGCAAGGTCGCATTGCAGACCTTCAAGCATCTGCACCGGCTGTCGCTGCGCTTTCATTTGGATCGGCAGACCGGCGGCCTGTCCCGTTCGATCGAACGTGGCACTGCCGGTATCGAGAACGTGCTGCGCCTGGCTGTATTCAACATCGTGCCGACCCTGCTCGAGGTCGTGCTGGTCGTTGGCATTCTGTGGCGCTTGTTCGACTGGCGTTTCGCGCTCGTCACCTTCGTCACCGTTGTTCTATATATCGGCTTTACCTTTGGCTTCACCAACTGGCGCGTCCGCTTCCGCCGGGCGATGAACGACACGGACACCGAGGCGCAGACCAAGGCCATAGACAGCCTGCTCAACTTCGAGACGGTGAAATATTTCGGCAACGAGGCGCACGAGGCACGGCGCTTCGACGAGGCCCGCGCCCGCTATGAGCATGCCGCGGTCAAGAGCCAGGTCACCCTCAACATGCTGAACCTCGGACAGGCGTTCATCATCGCGATCGGCCTCGGCTGGGTCATGCTGATGGCGGCCAACGGCGTGCAGGCCGGCACCATGACGGTCGGCCAGTTCGTGCTGGTCAACACCTACCTTATGCAGCTTTATCAGCCGTTGAACTTCCTCGGTTTCGTCTACCGCGAGATCAAGCAGGGCCTGGTGGACATGGAGCAGATGTTCCGCCTGCTCTCGGTCGGCCAGGAAGTCGCGGACCGTGCGGGCGCCGTCGTGCTGGCGGCGTCACCCGCGCCAGGTAAGCCGGACCTCGGGCAGCCCGGCTCCGTCACCTTCCGCGACGTGCACTTCGGCTACAACGCCAACCGCGAAATTCTGCGCGGCGTGAGCTTCTCCGCAGCCGCCGGGGCGAAGCTCGCGATCGTTGGGCCAACCGGCGCCGGCAAGTCCACCATCAGCCGGCTGCTGTTCCGCTTCTACGACGTGACGCAGGGGGCGGTGGAGATCGACGGCATCGACGTGCGCGACATGACGCAAGCGAGCCTGCGTGCCGCGATCGGCGTCGTGCCGCAGGATACGGTGCTGTTCAACGACACCATCGCCTACAACATCGC
>CAXTJW010000595.1:0-2242 GCA_964244305.1 uncultured Acetobacteraceae bacterium | reverse complement strand
ACCGTCATCATCAGCACGAGCGCCGTGCTGGTCAGCATCCAGGCGGTGTCGCCGGAATCGACCTTGGCCTCGGCGACGGCCGCAGCCGCCGCGGCGGCGGGGGGAGCCGCCGCCGTCGCGGCGTTCTGCGCCCAGGCGGGAACGGCGGCCAGCAGCACGGCCGGCAGCGGGGCCAGCCGCCAAGCTTGTATCCTCATAGTGCTTCGTCGTTGGGCTCGCCGGTCCGGATCCGCACCGCACGCTCGATGTCCATCACGAAAATCTTGCCGTCGCCGATCTTGCCGGTGTGCGCCGATTTCATGATGGCCTCGACCACCTGCTCGGCGAGGTCGTCGGCGACCGCGATCTCGACCTTGACCTTGGGCAGGAAGTTCACGTGGTACTCGGCCCCACGGTAGATCTCCGTCTGTCCCTTTTGCCGGCCGAAACCCTTCACCTCCGATACCGTCAGCCCCTGTACGCCCAATGGCGTCAAAGCCTCCCTGACATCGTCGAGTTTAAAGGGCTTGATGACTGCTACGATCAGCTTCATCGAACCATCCCCTTTCCATTCCCGCGCCTCGCGCCACATTTGGCAGGCAACGTTGCATGGCTACACTCAAGAACCGTGCCGTTCGGTTCCGCCGGTGCAGCAACCGAACGATCGCGCGATATGCCCGTAGCGTGTGCAGAGGCTGCCCTGGGCTGTAACATCGGCGCAACGAGCTGCTGCCTAAACTTTGGGCAGGTCATTTTTCCCGCTTTGAGGAACCGAGCCGATGGCTGATTTGGCCGTGGATGTTTGCGTAGTAGGCGCCGGCCCCGTCGGCGGCACGCTGGCCTGCCGGCTCGCCGCGGGTGGCGTGCGGGTGGCGGTCGTCGACCGGGCTGCGCTGCCGCCCATGGAGCACCCGGATTTCGATGGCCGCGCCTATGCTGTGGCGGCCGGGTCGCGGCGGCTGCTGGAGGCGGCGGGGATCTGGGACGCGCTGCCGCAAACGCCGTCGCCGATCCTCGATATCCGCGTGTCCGATGGCCGCGTCGGGCGGCAGGCGTCCAGCCTGTTCCTGCATTTCGACCATCAGGATGTCGGCAACGAGCCGTTCGGCTGGATGGTGGAGGCGCGGGCGCTGCGGGTCGCGGTGAACGCGCACATGCACGATGCGCCGGGCCTCGCGGTCTATGCCCCGGCGGAGGCGACCGTGCAGCGCCGTGCCGATGGCGCGGTCGTGCAGGTCTCCGGCGGCTTAAGCATCGCTTGCCGATTGGTGGTCGCGGCCGAGGGGCGCGGCTCGCCGTTGCGCGAGCAGGCCGGCATTGCCGTGACGCGCGTGCCGTATAACCAGCGCGGCATCGTCTCGGCGGTCGCGCACGAGCGCCCGCATCACAATACCGCGTTGGAGCATTTCCTGCCCGGCGGCCCATTTGCGCAACTGCCGATGGGTCCGACCGAGGGTGCCCCGCACGTCTCGGCCATCGTCTGGACCGAGCGCACCGCCGCGGCGGACCGAGTCATCGCGCTGGACGACGCTGCATTCGGGCGCGAGGTCGCACGGCGGCTGGGCGATCATCTGGGCGCCGTGCGGCCGATCGGGCGGCGGTGGATTTACCCGTTGTCGGCCATGCACGCGCAGCGCTATGTCGACACCCGCCTGGCGCTGGTGGGCGACGCGGCGCACGGCATCCACCCGATTGCCGGGCAGGGCCTGAACCTCGGATTCCGCGACGTGATGGCGCTGTCCGAGCTGGTGATCGCGGCGGTGCAAGGGGGTGCGGACCCGGGCGGCGCCGCGCTGCTCGCCCAGTATCAACGGCGGCGGCGGCCGGACAACCTGCTGATGCTGGCCGCCACCGACGTGCTGGACCGGCTGTTCAGCACCGACAACCCGCTGCTGCGCGCCGCCCGGGACGTGGGCATCGCCGGGGTGCACCGGCTGCCGGGGCTGAAGCGGATGTTCATGCGGCAGGCGATGGGCGGCTGATTGGCATGGTGCGCGCGAGGTGCGCCGCCACCGCCGCATAGACCCGGCGGCGGTCGTCCGGACGCACGAAGCCGTGCCCGGCATATTCGAACGCCTCGAACTGCACGGGCTTGCCCCGGGACCGCAGTGCCGCGACGATCTGCTCGCTTTCGGAGAACGCGACCCGAGGGTCGCGCCTGCCATGCAGCACCAGCAGCGGCACCCGGATGCGGTCCACATGGCGGATGGGCGAGATGCGGTCGAACAGGGCGCGGTGGCGGACGGGGTCGCCGTACTCATCC
>CAXTJW010000594.1:0-2246 GCA_964244305.1 uncultured Acetobacteraceae bacterium | reverse complement strand
CGCGGGGCATCGTGAACGTCAGCGCGGTCGTCGCGATGGACGCGGCGCGGCGCGCGGCGGCGGAAGGAGCTAAGCCAGGATGACGTCATGATCCTCGTTGGCCTGGGTCTCGGGGCGCTCGGCCTGCTGCTATGGGCGGCGAACGCGTTCTCACGCGCGAACGTCGCGTCGCTCAAGGCGTTGCTGGCCTGGGTCGTGGCGCTGGGCGGCCTGGCGCTGGGGACGATGCTGCTGCTGACGGGCCGGGGCGCGCTGGCGGTGGGGGCGGCCGTGTTCCTGGGCCCGCTCGCCTGGAGCTGGTGGCAGGAATCTCAGGGCAAGCTCGGCACGCGGCCGGGTGCGCCGGCCCGGCCGCGCACCGGCAAGATGGGCCGGGCGGAGGCGCTGGATATTCTCGGCCTGGTGGACCCGGTGTCCGACGCCGACGTGCGCGCGGCCTGGGTGCAGATGATGCGGGTGGCGCATCCGGATGGCGGTGGATCGCACGGTTTGGCGTCCCGGGTGAACCAGGCGCGCGACGTGTTGCTTAAGGGCGGCTGATAGCGGGGCGGCTGATACCATCGTTTTGACAAATTCGAACGGCTTGCTGCCCCGAACCAGGCGTGGCACCGTTCCAATTAGCCGGAAAGTGGTCTAGTCGCGTCGCAACCACAACCAATACGGAACGCAACTACGTGATGAAAAAGCTGCACAAGGCTGTCCTGCCGGTTGCCGGCCTGGGCACACGATTCCTGCCCGCGACCAAGGCCATGGCGAAGGAAATGCTGCCGATCGTGGACAAGCCGTTGATCCAATACGCGATCGAGGAGGCGCGTGCCGCGGGAATCGAGCAGTTCTGCATGGTGAGCGGCCGCGGCAAGACCGCATTGATCGATCATTTCGACGTCGCGTATGAGCTGGAGGCGACCCTGCGGGAGCGTGGCAAGACCGACATGCTCGAGATGCTGGATGCGATGAAGGTGCCGCCGGGTTCGATCGCGACGGTGCGCCAGCAGGTGCCGTTGGGCCTCGGCCACGCCATCTGGTGCGCACGGGCGTTCATCGGTGACGACCCCTTCGCCATCCTGCTGCCGGACGACCTGGTGCTGAGCGAAACTCCCTGCCTGCAGCAGCTCGCCCAGGCCTATGCGGAGACCGGCGGCAACGTGGTCGCCGTGACCGAGGTGCCGCACGACCAGACCAATAAATACGGCATCCTGAAGATCGGCGAAGACGACGGCCGCCTGGTCGAGGTGCTCGGCCTGGTCGAGAAGCCGAAGCCGGCGGACGCGCCCAGCAACCTGTCGGTGATCGGCCGCTACGTGCTGTTGCCGGAGGTGCTCGACCATTTGTCGCAGCTGGAGCGCGGCGCAGGCAACGAGGTGCAGCTCACCGATGCGATGGCCAAGATGATCGGCCACCACCCGTTCCATGGCCTGCGTTACGAGGGCCGCCGGTTCGACTGCGGCGACAAGATCGGATTTTTGGAGGCGCAGATCGCCTTTGCGCTGAAGCGGCCCGAGCTGGCGCCTGAGGTGCGTGAGTTCATGAAGCGGTATAGGGATGCCGAATGATGGGTTTCCAGCATACGTTCGACCCGACCAGCCTGCGCGAATACGACATACGCGGCGTGGTGGGCCGCACCCTGCACCCGGCGGACGCCTTCGCCATCGGACGCTGCTTCGGCACCGTCGTGGCACGCGCCGGGGGCCATGTGGTGGCGGTGGGCTATGACGGCCGGCTGTCGTCGCCGGAGCTCGCCGCGTCGTTGGTGGATGGGTTGAAGGCCAGCGGCATGGAGGTGCTGCGGGTGGGCCGCGGGCCGACGCCGATGCTGTATTTCGCCGCGACCACGCTGAATACGGACGGGGCGGTGATGGTGACCGGCAGCCACAACCCGCCGGATTACAACGGCTTCAAGATGATGCTCGGCAAGCGCGCCTTCTTCGGCGCCGACATTCAGGAGCTGGGCCGGATCGCTGCGGCCGGCGACGTGGCCGCGGAAACGACGGGCAGTGACCGAGCGGTCGACGTGGCCGACGACTACGTCGCGCGGCTGATGCAGGATTGGGACGGCGGCGACCGCAAGCTGCGCATTGTGTGGGACAACGCCAACGGCGCGGCTGGCGAGGTGCTGACCCGGCTGCTCAAGGTGTTGCCGGGCCACCATACCGTCCTGAATGCCGAGATCGACGGTCGCTTCCCGGCGCATCATCCGGACCCGACCATCGCCCGCAACCAGGAGCAGTTGATGGCCGCGGTGCGCG
>CAXTJW010000593.1:0-2253 GCA_964244305.1 uncultured Acetobacteraceae bacterium | reverse complement strand
CCTCCAAGACCGAACGGCTGGAGGGAGTGCGCCTCGCCTACGCCGTGCCGCTTCCCGGTACCGGCGGCAGCGTGATGTTCGCCGAGATCGAGGCCACCCTGCCCGGCCGCACCGAGCGCTATGTATTGCCGCTCGGCGTCGCGTGGGAAGACGAGACCGCTGGGGCGCTCGTGCAGCAGTTGGCGCTCACCCGCGTGCGCCGCGGCGCGCGGGTTGGCTACCTGACCGACGCCTTCGCGGTGGACGCCATGGCCCGCGGCATGATCACCGCCATCCAGGAAAGCGCCGTGACGCCGCTGTCGCATGGCGAGTTGCGCTTCGTGCCGTCCTCGCCGATGGCGATGCTCGAGCTTGCGCCGGACGCCGAGATCCGCCGCCTGTCGGCCGAGCAGTCCAACTCGTCGCTAATCGTCGGCGACGCGCTGGTGCTGAAGCTCGTGCGCCGGGTGCTGGCGGGGGTGCATCCCGAGGCCGAGATGACGGGCTATTTGACCGAGCGCGGCTTCGGCAACACCGCCCCGCTGTACGGCGAGGTCGTGCGCGTCGACGATGACGGCACGCCGCATACCGTCGGCCTAGCCCAGGGTTTCGTGCGCAACCAGGGCGACGGCTGGACCTACACGCTCGACTTCCTGGCCCGCGTGGTCGAGGACGCGGCGCTGACTGGCCAGGCGTTCCACGGCGAGGACGCCGGAGTGGATGCGACGGACCTGTTCGAGGCCTATGACGTGTTCGCCTCCGCGATCGGCAAGCGGCTCGGTGAGCTGCATGCGGTGCTGTCGCAGCCGACCGACCTGCCAAGCTTCGCGCCCGAGCCGGTGAACGATGCGATCCTGGCCGAATGGGCCGAGGGCGCCGTCGAGCAGATCGAGAGCGCTCTTGCGGCGCTGCGCAGCGTCAAGGAATGGCCGGACGCCAGCGCGGCGCACCAGGCCGAAACGTTGTTGAAACATGCCGATGCGCTGTCGAAGGCGGCGGCGCGGCTGTCCAAGCAGGGCCGCGGCGCGCTCTCGACTCGGGTGCACGGCGACTTCCATCTCGGCCAGGTGCTGGTCGTGCAGGGGGACGCCTACATCATCGATTTCGAGGGCGAGCCGGCGCGGACCATGGAGCAGCGCCGGGCGAAATCATGCGCGCTGCGCGATGTCGCCGGGCTGTTGCGGTCGTTCGACTACGCCGCGGCTGCGGCGGCGCCGGGCCGGGTGGCGGCGTCGGAACAGGCCAGCGAGCGGCGTCAAACCATCCTGCAGCAATTCCGCGACCGCGCGTCGCATGCATTCCTCGAGGCTTATGGCGCCGTGCTGGCCGCCGCCGAGCCGCGCTGGGTCTCGTCCGAGGCGGAGCCGGCGCTGCTCGACCTGTTCCTGCTGGAAAAGGCCGCCTACGAAATCAAGTATGAGGCGGCGAACCGGCCGACCTGGATCGGCATCCCGCTCGGCGGCTTGTATCGCATCGCAGAACGATTGCTTGAGTTGGAGCCCGCGGCATGAGCATGCCCGAGGCCGGCGCCATCGAGGCGATCGTCCACGGCCGTCACGGCGACCCCTTCGCGGTGCTCGGCCCGCACGATACGGCGGACGGCTGCAGCATCCGCACTTTCCTGCCCGGCGCGGAGGGCGCGTCCGTGCTCGACCGCGCTACCGGCCAGGTGCTCGGCGCGCTGCAGCGCCTGCACCCCGACGGGTTCTGGGCCGGCACGATACCGACGCGTATGCCCTACACGCTGCGGTTCGAAACGCCGCTCGGCCCCTATGAGACCGCCGACGCCTACGCTTTTCCGCCGACGCTCGGCCCGCTCGACCTGCATTTGCTCGCGGAGGGGCGGCACCGGGACCTAGGCCATGTGCTGGGTGCGCACGTCTCGGAGATGGACGGCATCCCCGGCGTGCGCTTCGCCGTATGGGCGCCGAATGCCAGCCGCGCTGCGGTGGTGGGCGATTTCAACTTTTGGGACGGCCGCCGGCATCCCATGCGCCGGCACAGCGGAGCCGGCGTCTGGGACCTGTTCATCCCGGGCATCGCGGCCGGCGCCATCTATAAGTACGAACTGCTCGGCCCGAACGGCGAGCCTCTGCCGCAAAAGGCCGATCCGGTCGCCTGGGCGGCCGAGCTTCCGCCCAAGACCGGGTCGATCGTCGCCTCCGCCGCCGAGTGGCGCTGGACCGACGCGGCCTGGATGCAGCGCCGGGCCGCCGCACAGTCGCCCGCCGCGCCGATCGCCACCTATGAGGTCCACGCGGCCTCATGGCTGCC
>CAXTJW010000592.1:1159-2263 GCA_964244305.1 uncultured Acetobacteraceae bacterium | reverse complement strand
CCGGTGCTGCTGCTGGACGAGGCGACGAGCGCGCTGGACGCCGAGAGCGAGGCGGCGGTGCAGCAGGCGCTCGCGGTTTTGGCGCAGGGCCGCACGACGCTGGTAATCGCGCATCGTTTGGCGACGGTGCGGCGGGCGGACCGGATCATTGTGATGGACGCCGGCCGCGTGGTGGCGACCGGGCCGCATGAGGCGCTGGTGCGGCAGGGTGGTCTGTATGCGCGTTTGGCGGAGCTGCAGTTCGCGGCGGCGTAGAGTTCTGTGAGAGGTTGAGCCTTATAGGCCCGCAACAAACTCCGTCATTGCGACCAATCGACCTGGGGCCACCGAGGCAAATATCAATCCATGCGACCCTGGATTGCCGCGCCGAAGCCGGCTCGCATTGACGATTTCTATGGGAAGTGGGTCATGGGTTTGGAGCTGATGCATGCGACGAGTTGCGACGCCCATCCTGATCTGAGCGTGATCGTGCGGCAACAGGAAGCCCCAGGCCGGCGACCGCCGAACCGAAGTAAGCCTGCGGCTCGGAGGGCTGAAAACCCCCATCGCGTTCCTCGTTCGACACGCATCGCCGTATCGAACCATACGCGCGCCGCCAGTCGCCGCCTTGGTCCAGCGCATCGAGCAGGCAGCGGTCATAAACCGTGTAGGCACGCCCAGCGCCGCAGCCGAACGATGCTCGATCGGGCCGGGCCGCCGCAAGGATCGTCCGGTTCGCCCGCGCCATTGGAGACCCGGTGAAGTTGCCCGAGAAGCAACCGGAGACGATCACCACGGTGGGCGCGCTGCCGCAGCCGGCCACCAAAGCACGGTCCAGCGCGGCGGGACCGAGCATTTCGCCAGCCCACGAAAGCGCAAGTCCGCGGACGGGCGCTCCGTGCGAAGTGGCGAACACGAAGCAGCCTTCGCCGGCGGCGGGCCGCATGCTCCGGATCGCGTCGAGCACGTGGTTCAGCGAGGCCGAACGGACACCGCCCCGCGCGATGATGGCCGGTATCGCACTCAGCCGCTGCAGCGCGCCGGATTCTACGACGCCGCGCCCGCGCAGCCGGGCCGCAACGCCATCGACGGCATTGTCGAACACCGGCAGGCTGCCATCGCCGG
>CAXTJW010000592.1:0-1059 GCA_964244305.1 uncultured Acetobacteraceae bacterium | reverse complement strand
GCAATCGAGGCGACCATCGTGTCGACCGCCATGCCGCAGATCGCCGGCCAGCTTGGCGACCTGCATCTGTATTCCTGGGTGTTCTCATCGTTCCTGCTCACGCAAACGGCGACGACCGTGGTGTTCGGCAAGCTCGCGGACCTATATGGCCGCAAGCCGGTATTGCTCATCGGGATCGCGGTGTTCCTGGTCGGCACCGTGCTATGCGGGCTGGCTTGGTCGATGCCGTCCCTGATTTTGTTCCGGCTGTTGCAGGGCGTCGGGGCGGGCGCCATCCAGCCGGTGTGCCTGACCGTCGTGGGCGATCTGTACTCCGTGCAGGAGCGCGGCAAGATCCAGGGCTACCTCGCGAGCGTCTGGGGCATCTCCTCCGTGGCCGGGCCACTCGCCGGCGGGCTCATTATCCAGCAGCTTAGCTGGGCATGGATCTTCTGGATCAACGTGCCGATCGGCATTGCGGCGTCGGCCGGGTTCATCGCCTACCTGCATGAGAACGTCGTGCGGGAGAAGCACAGCGTCGACGTGGCCGGGTCGGTGCTGTTCACCATTGCGGTGGCGTCGCTCATGCTCGCATTGACCGAGCTGGGCACCTCCAGTTTCGGGCTTGCGGCCGTGGCGGCCTGCGTCTGCGTCGTGAGCGGCATCCTGTTCGTGATCCAGGAACGGCGCTTCCGCGACCCCATTATGAACTTTGGCTTATGGGCGCGCCGGCCGATCGCGACCTCCAACGCCGCAACTTTGCTGAGCGGCGCGGCCATTATCGGCCTCACTGCGTTCCTGCCGATGTATGTGCAGGGCGTGCTGGCGCAGTCGGCTCTGGTGGCCGGGTTCACGCTGACAATGATGGTGCTGGGCTGGCCGATCGGCGCGACGCTCGCGGCAAAGAACTTCTCGCGTTTCGGCCTTCGCGCGACCCTGCTGTTCGGCGGCGCATTGCTGCCCGTCGGGGCAATGGCCTTCTTGGTGCTCGGACCTGGCATGTCGCCCGTGGTCGCGGCCCTGGGCTCGGTCGTCATGGGCCTCGGCATGGGTTTCCTCAGCACCTCGGCGATCGTGATC
>CAXTJW010000591.1:0-2264 GCA_964244305.1 uncultured Acetobacteraceae bacterium | reverse complement strand
GCCACCACCGACGCCAGCGAGGTAAGCTTCACCACCTCGAGCGTGTTGGACAGCAAGTCCGGCAGCACATTGCGCACCGCCGGCGGCAGCACGACGTAGCGCAAGGCTTGCAAAGCGGTCAGCCCAGTGGACCGTCCGGCCTCCGCCAAGCCCGCAGGAACCGAAAGCAGCCCGGCGCGCAGCACTTCGGCGTAATACGCCCCAGTATTGAGAAAAAACCCGATCGCGACGCAGGTGAACGCATTCAGGTGCAGCCCGGCAAACGGCAACCCGGCATACAGCAGGATCAACAGCACGAGCGGCGGGAACGCGCGGAAGAAGTCCACCCAGGCCACCAGCGGCGCCCTGACCCAGCGGCTGCGCACCGTAGACAGCAGCGCCAGCGCCAGACCACCCGCGAAGCCGAGCGGCACCACCACCACCGACAGCCCGGCCGTGACAAGCAGCCCGCGCCACAGGATCGGCCAGGCGGCCACAAAGACTTCCGCATTGAAAAACGTGTCGGCGATCATCGCGGGGAAACGCGTGCGGCGATCATCGTGCCGGGTGCTGACGCCAGCGCCGCTCCACCCAGCGTCCGAAGGCTACCATGGGTAAAAACAGCACGAGATAAGCCGCCGCCCCGAGCGTCAATGGCGACGGGTTGCCGCTGAACGACATGGCCGACGACGCCTGCGACAGGATCTCGCTCACCGCCACGACGGAGCCGAGCGCCGTACCCTTGGTGATGGCGATGGTGCGGTTGGTCAGCGGCGGCACGGTGATGCGCAGCGCCTGCGGCAGCACGACATGCAGCAGTGCCGCGGTGAAGCCAAGCCCGGTGGACCGCGCCGCCTCCCACTGGCCCGGCGGCACGGCGGTGATCCCGGCCCAATAGATCTCCTCGGCGAACGCCATCAGCACCAATGACAAGCTGATCCAGGTACACAGGAAGCCGGAGGGCGTGCTGCCGAATGCCGGGGCGCCGAAGTAGATCAGCACGATGATCACCAAGGGCGGCAAGGCGCGGAACAGGTCCACCACGAAAATAATCAGCCAATTCAGCGGACGCACGCCGAACGCGCGCACCAACGCCAGCAGCAGCCCGGCCGCCAGCCCCGCCGCCACCACCAGCACCGCCAGCTCGACCGTCAGCACGAAGCCGCCGGCGATGGCCGGCAGGCTGCGCTCCATCACCCGCAGATTCAGGAAGGTGTCGGCGAAGCCGGTCATGCGCCGCCTGTCAGTGCTGGCTGATCCGGCCGATGAAGGCTCGGGTGCGCTCGTGCGCCGGGGCGCCGAACACCTGCGCCGGCGGCCCCGTCTCCAGCACGCTGCCATTCGCCATGAACACGACGCGGTCGGCGGCGGCGCGGGCGAACCCCATCTCGTGGCTGACGACCACCATGGTCATGCCCGCCTCCCGCAGGCCGCGCATCACCCCCAGTACCTCGCCGACCAGCTCCGGGTCGAGCGCGCTGGTCGGCTCGTCGAACAGCATGACGCGGGGTTCGAGCGCCAGGGCCCGGGCGATGGCGACCCGCTGCTGCTGCCCGCCGGAAAGCTGCGCCGGGCGGTGATCGGCGCGGTCCGCCAGCCCCACCTGGTCGAGCGCCGCCCGTCCGGCCGCGTCCGCTTGCGCCCGGCCCAGTCCGGCCACCTTGCGCAGCGCGAGCGTGACATTGCCCAGCGCCGTCATGTGCGGATAGAGGTTGAACGACTGGAACACCATGCCGATGCGCCGCCGCAGCCGGTTAAGGTCGGTGCGCCGGTCCATCAGGTCGGCGCCGTCCACGGTGATGGCGCCGCTGTCCGGCAGCTCCAACCGGTTCAGGCAGCGCAGCAGCGTGGACTTGCCGGACCCGGACGGGCCGATGATGAACACCATCTCGCCCGCCGCAACCTCCAGGTCGACGCCGCGCAGCACGTGCAGCGGCCCGAAACGCTTGTGGACGCCATACGCCGCGATCAATGCCCCGGCCTCGTGACCAACCTCAGGAACAATGCAGCTCGTGTGTCGCCGGGTCGTAGCCGGGCAGGCCGGGGACGCCGTAGCCGGGCTCCACGACGCGCTCCAGGTCGTCGGCGGCAGGGGGAACGCCGAACCACTTCTCGCTCAATTTGGCGAGGCTGCCGTCCTGCTTCATGCACGACAATGCGTCCTGCACCTCGTTGCGCAGCGCGGCTTCGTCCTTGCGGAACGGGGCGGCCCATTCGGCGCGGGTTTCCTTGATGACGAAATCCGGCTGGAACTGCGGCAGCTTGGTCGCGGCGTAGCGGATCAC
>CAXTJW010000590.1:0-2270 GCA_964244305.1 uncultured Acetobacteraceae bacterium | reverse complement strand
GCTGGCCCTCGCTGAGCAGCCAGGCGGCGACGACGGCGAAGCAGGGCTTCAGGAATTCGCTGGGCTGCACGGACATGCCGGGAACGGAGATCCAGCGGCGGGCACCCTTGATCTCGGCGCCCATGACGAGCGTCGCGGCCGTCAGCGCCAGCGCCGCCAGGCAGCCGAACAGCGCCAGGCGGCGGACCCCCCTCGGCGACAACAGCGACACCCCGATGACGATCAGCCCGGCGAGCGCCAGGAACACGACCTGTTTCAAGATGAACAGGTCGCGCGACTGGTGGATGCGCTCGGCCACGGCGGGCGAGGCCGCCAGCATCATGACGTAGCCGAAGCCGATCAGCGTGCCGACCGCGAGCAGCGTCCAGCGGTCGACCGTCCACCACCAGCGGCCGAGCACGGAGGTATCGGAGCGGGACAGGGCCATCAGGCGCTCCTCACCAGAGCCGGGGCGAGCACCAGCTCGCAAAACCGGTCGCCGCGGGCCTCGAAGCCGGTGAACTGGTCGAAGCTGGCGCAGGCCGGGGACAACAGCACCACGGGCGATCGGGTGCGGACGGCGGCGGCGCGGGCGGCCGGGACAGCGGCGTCGATGGTGCCGGACATCGTGAAGGGCACCCCGGCGTCCGCGAGGGTACCCGCCAGCAGCGGCGCGTCGCGGCCGATCAGCACGGCGTGGGCCACACGGGGCAGCAGGGACCGCAGGGACTCGATGCCGCCGGCCTTGGCGATGCCGCCCGCAATCCAAACCAGGCGGTCGTAGCAGGTCAGCGCGCGTGCGGCGGCAGCGGCGTTGGTCGCCTTGCTGTCGTTCACCCAGGCCACGCCGTCCAGCGTGGCGACCCGCTGCTGCCGGTGCGGCAGGCCGGGGAACGTGCTGATCCCCCTCGCGACCGCATCGCGCGGAACACCAAGCGCCAGGGCCAGCGCGGCGGCTGCGGCGGCGTTCTGGGCGTTGTGCGCGCCGGGCAGGGCGGGGGCGTCGTCCATGCGCAAGATAGGCCCGCCGCCGTCGCGCAGCACGCCATGGCCGCACCAGAGATCGGCCGGGCGCTGATTGGAAATCGTTGTTACGCGCTGACCGTGCAGCGTGTGGGTCAAAGCGGCCGCGTCGTCGTCGATGCCGATCACCGCGACATCGCCGGGGCGCTGCCGGTCGAAGATCCGCAGCTTGGCGGCGGTATAGCCGGCCATGTCGCCGTGCCGATCCAGATGGTCGGGGCTGAGATTGAGCAGGGCGGCCGCGTCGAAGCGCAGCGTCATGAGGCGCTCCAGCATATAGGAGGACATCTCCAGGACATAAACGCCGTCATCTGCGAGGGCCGGGAGGGCCAACGCTGGCACGCCCAGGTTGCCCCCTGCCGCCGATTCGATACCAGCGGTAGAAAATATACTCGCGAGTAGGGCAGTGGTGGTGCTCTTGCCGTTGGTGCCGGTGATGCCGACGAACCGCGCCTGGCTGCCGGCCGCGCGCACCGCCTGGAACAGCAGCTCGGCGTCGGACAGGATGGGGACGCCGGCGCGCTGCGATGCCAATGCCGCCGGATGCGGGGCGGGCAGGCGATGCGGAATGCCGGGGCTGAGCACCAGGGCCTCGAACCCGGCGAGGCCATCGGCGGGATCATGCAGCGGCAACCCGGCGGCAGCGCGCGCCTCCGGCCTGTCGTCCCACACCGCCACCTCGGCGCCCATGGCGAGCAGCGCGCGTGCCACCGGCAGCCCGTTGCGGCCCAGGCCCACGACGGCGAAGCGGCGGCCGGCAAAGAGGTCCTTTGGGAACGCACTCATCGGATTTTCAAGGTGGCCAGGCCCACCAGCGCCAGGATCATCGACACGATCCAGAAGCGGATCACGATCGTCGGCTCCGACCAGCCCTTTTTCTCGTAGTGGTGGTGCAGCGGCGCCATCAGGAACACGCGCCGGCCGGTCCGCTTGAACCAGAACACTTGGATGATGACGCTGACCGTCTCGACGACGAACAGGCCGCCGACGATGCCCAGCACGATCTCGTGCTTCGTCGCCACCGCCACCGCGCCCAGCGCGCCGCCCAAGGCGAGGCTGCCGGTATCACCCATGAACACCGCCGCCGGGGGCGCATTGAACCACAGGAAACCAAGCCCCGCCCCCACGAGCGCCGCGAGGAAAATGCCGAGCTCGCCCACCCCCGGCACCGGATGGAGCTGCAAATAGTCCGCGAACACCCGGTTGCCGACGAGGTAGGAGATCAGCGCGAACACCGCGGCGGCGATGATCGTCGGCACGATCGCCAG
>CAXTJW010000589.1:0-2273 GCA_964244305.1 uncultured Acetobacteraceae bacterium | reverse complement strand
ATAGCGCACGGTGGTGCCGGGCTGCAGGAACCGCGTGCCGCCATCGGACTGCAGCAGCCCGGCCGCGACCTTCAGCAGCGTCGACTTGCCGGAGCCGTTGCGGCCGACCAGGCAAATGCGTTCGCCCGCACCAACGCCGAGCTCGGCGCCATTCAGCAACGGCGCGGTGCCGAGCGCCAAGCGGATATTCTGCAACAGGAGGAGCGGTGGGGCCATGTCCAGGGTATGGGCGGCCCCGCCGTCCTCTGCAAGCCGCTGGCGCTACGCGTTCGTCCCGCGCACCGCCTCGCACACCGCGCGCGTCACCTCGGCCGTCGTCGCCTTGCCGCCGAGGTCGGGAGTCATGATGCCGGCCGCGCAGACCTGTTCCACCGCGCGCATCAGCACGGCGGCAGCCTGAGCCTCGCCCAAATGCTCCAGCATCATCGACGCCGTCCAGAACGTCGCGACCGGGTTGGCGATGCCCTTGCCGGTGATGTCGAAGGCGCTGCCGTGGATCGGCTCGAACATGCTGGGATAGCGGCGCTCCGGGTCCACGTTGCCCGTGGGCGCGATGCCGAGCGACCCGGCCAGTGCCGCCGCCAAATCGGACAGGATGTCGGCGTGCAGGTTGGTCGCGACCACTGTGTCGATGCTGCCGGGCCGCCGCACCATGCGGGTGGTCATGGCGTCCACCAGCTCCTTGTCCCAGGTCACGTCCGGGTAGTCCGCCGCCACCAGCGCCGCGATCTCGTCCCAGAACACCATGCCGTGGCGCTGTGCATTGGACTTCGTCACCACCGTCAACAGCTTGCGCGGACGCTTCTGCGCGGCGTCGAAGGCGTAGCGCATGATTCGCTCGACGCCGCGCCGGGTGAAGATGGCGGTTTCGGTCGCGACCTCCTCCGGGTGGCCGCGATGGGCGCGCCCGCCATGGCCGGCGTATTCGCCCTCGCTGTTTTCCCGCACGATCAGCCAGTCGAGGTCGCCGGGTCCGACACCGCGCAGCGGGCTGGTGACGCCCGGTAATATGCGGGTGGGCCGGACGTTGGCGTATTGGTCGAAGCCCTGGCAGATCGGCAGCCGCAGGCCCCAGAGCGTCACATGGTCCGGGATGTCGGGCGCGCCGACCGCGCCGAACAGGATCGCGTCCATGCCCCGAAGCTGGTCCAGCCCATCCGGCGGCATCAACGCACCGGTGCGGCGATAGCGGTCGGAGCCCCAGTCGAGGTGCTCGACCTGCAGCTCGAAGCCGCCATCCCGGCTGGCGACCGCCTCCAGCGCCTTCAGCCCGGCGGCGACGACCTCCGGCCCGATGCCGTCAGCGGGGATGGAAGCGATCCGGTATTGGCGCATGGTTTGCACAGTCTGTTGCGGGCACATGGTGTAGCCCGGCGCACCCGCGCTTGCCAGCGCCGACGCCGCCCGGCATTGCTGGACGGGACGAGGAGTTCATCGATGCGCAGAGTAATTTTCGCGGCCGCCTTGGCATTGGCCGCGCTGTCCGGCGTGGCCCAGGCGCAAACGCTGCGCATCGCGTTGCGTGAGGACCCGGACATCCTGGACCCGACCCTGGCCCGCACCTATGTCGGCCGCATCGTGTTCGCCGGGCTGTGCGACAAGCTGTTCGACATCAACGAAAAGCTGGAGATCGTACCGCAGCTGGCGCTGTCGTACGAGTGGGCCGATCCGACCGACCTGCTCATCAAGCTGCGGCCCGGCGTCGTGTTCCACGATGGCGAGAAGCTCGACGCGGCGGCGGTAAAATACTCGCTGGACCGCCACCTCACGATGGCCGGCAGCTTCCGCCGCAGCGAGATCGGCGTGATGGACCGGGTCGAGGTCGTCGATCCGATGACGGTCAGGATCGTGTTGAAAACCGCGTCATCGCCGTTCGTCTCGCAACTGACCGACAGGGCCGGCATCATCGTGTCGCCCAAGGCGGCCGAGGCGGCGGGCAAGGACTTCGGCCTGAAGCCCATCTGCGCCGGGCCGTTCCGGTTCGTGGAGCGCGTCCCGCAGGACCGCATCGTGCTGGAGCGCTTCCCGCAATATTGGGACGCGGGTTCGATCAAGCTGGACCGGGTGGTGTATCAGCCGATCCCCGACAGCTCGATCCGCCTCGCCAACCTGCAGGCCGGCAGCATCGAGCTGTCGGAGCAGATCGTGCCGACCGACGTCGAAGCCGTGCGCGGCAATCCGCGGCTGCGCTTGGTGACATCGGACAACCTGGGATACTGGGGTATCACCATCAACCTCGCCAACGGCCCGCGCGCCAAGACGCCGCTGGGCAG
>CAXTJW010000588.1:0-2286 GCA_964244305.1 uncultured Acetobacteraceae bacterium | reverse complement strand
CTCGCGACCGAGCTGGTGAACACCACCCGCGGCGGCGATGCGAGGCGGCCGCAGGCGTCGATCACCGCGTCGGTCCCGCGCATGTTCACCCGGCGGCCCAGCTCGTAGTCGGCCTCGGCGGCGGCGCTTACGACGGCGGCGAGATGGAACACGACGTCCGTGCCGGGCGGGATGGCGGCGGGCGGCAAGTCGGCGAGGTCGCCGGCGAGGCTGTGCACGGGAAATCGCGCCCCGGACGGCAGCGGCGGCGCGGCTAGGTCGAACAGCGTAAGGCTGCTGACCGCCAAGCCGTGCAGCGTGCCATCGGCGGCCAAGCGGGCGGCTACCTTGCGGCCCAGGAACCCAGCGCCGCCCAGGATCGTAATATGCATGGCATCCCCCCGATTTCTCGGTTCAGCACTAGCCGCGGCCCGGCAGCCGCGCAATTGTGCCGGGGTGACCGCAACGCTCCCGTTCCGCTTCTTGATGAACCCGCGCCGGGGTATGCCGGGAATCGTGGCCCTGCCCAGCGGAGGGTTTCGCCGGGCACGGGCGGATATCACAAGCTGGCCGGACTACGCGCCGACGCCGCTGCACGCGTTGCCGACGGTCGCCGAGCAGGTCGGCATCGCGGCGCTGCATATCAAGGACGAATCGGGACGGTTCGGCCTGGGCAGCTTCAAAGCGCTGGGCGGCGCTTACGCCGTAGCCGGTGTGCTCGCCGCCGAGCTCGCCCGGCGCGGCGCGGCGCTGTCCGCAACCACGGCCGAGCTGCTGGCCGGACGCTATGCGGCGGACACGCGCGACATCACCGTCGCCTGCGCCACCGACGGCAACCATGGCCGCAGCGTCGCCTGGGGCGCGCAGCGGTTCGGCGCGGCCTGCGCCATCTTCGTCCATGCTGGCGTGAGCCAGGCGCGCATCGACGCGATCGCCCGGTACGGCGCCGCAATTTACGTCGTGCCCGGCACCTATGACGACGCCGTGCGCACTGCCGCCGCCGAGGCCATGCGGCACGGCTGGTTCGTCGTCTCCGACACGTCCTGGCCCGGCTACACCGAAATTCCGCGTGACATCATGCAGGGCTACCGCCTGATGGCGGACGAGGCATTGGACCAATGGCCGGGGCCGCCGCCGACCCATGTATTCATCCAGGGCGGCGTCGGCGGTGTCGCTGCGGCGGTGTCGGTGCAGATGCGGGCGCGGCTCGACCCGGCGCCGGACGTCGTGGTGGTCGAGCCCGAGCGCGCCGCCTGCCTGCTGGCCAGCGCCGCCGCTGGGACGCCGACGCCGGTTGCTGGCGACCTCGACACCATCATGGCCGGGTTGGCCTGCGGTGAACCGAGCATGATCGCGTGGCAGGAGCTCGACCGCGCCGCGGCGGCATTCCTCGCCATCCCCGACGCGGCCGCAATCGATGCGATGCGCCTGCTGGCCGGGCTCGGCGTCGTGTCCGGCGAGTCGGGCGCCGCCGGGCTCGCCGGGCTGTTATTGGCTGCGCGTCATCCGGCAGCCCGGGCGGCGCTTGCGCTCGGCCCAACCAGCCGCGTGCTGGCGTTCAGCACCGAGGGCGCGACCGATCCGGACCTTTATGCGCGTTTGGTCGGTGCCCGTCTGAACGGGGGATGACCGGCATTCCGGCCGCAGCGCTCGTGCCGGGGCAACAATGATCCTGAATGCGGTCGAGGCTGGGGTGCAACAGGGCGACAGTGCGCCCGTGGCGCTGCTGCATGGGCTGTTTGGGGCCGCGGCAAACTTCGGCGCCATCCAGCGAGCGCTCGCCAGCGCCGGCCGGGTGATCGCGTTCGACCTGCGCAACCATGGCCTTAGCCCGCATGATCCCGCCATGTCCTACACCGCGATGGCGGCGGACGTGCTGGACAGCCTCGCGGCGCTCGGGGTGCAGCGGGCGTCGCTGATCGGGCACTCGATGGGCGGCAAGGTCGCAATGGCGGCGGCGCTGCAGCAGCCTGGCCGGGTCAGCCGCCTGGTCGTCGCGGACATCGCCCCGGTCCGCTATGCGCCCGCGTTCCAGGGGTTCGTGGAGGCCATGCTCGCCATGCAGCTGACGCCGGGGCTGAGGCGGAGTGAAGCCGATGCGGCGCTGGCCCCCGCCGTCCCGGACGCCCGCGTGCGCAGCTTCCTATTGCAGAACCTGCAGTTCGGCTCGGCGCCGCATTGGCGCATTGGGCTGCGTGAGATCGCCGCGAACCTGCCGGCGATCGAGGGTTGGAACGTGCCGCCGGGTTCGCGTTTCGCCGGGCCGACCCTGTCGCTGCGCGGCGAGCGGTCCGATTATGTGCAGCC
>CAXTJW010000587.1:0-2290 GCA_964244305.1 uncultured Acetobacteraceae bacterium | reverse complement strand
CTCGGCATGTCGCCGTTCCGCTGCCCGAGCCTGTTCACCATCCTGTCGTTCATGGAATATGAGTTCGGCGTCTATCACCCGCGTGGCGGGACCGGGGCCGTGATGGGCGCCATGGCGCGGGTCGCGCGCGAACTCGGGGTGAAAATCCAGTTGGCCGAGCCAGTGGAAGAGGTGCTGTTCGAGGGCCGCCGCGCCGTCGGCGTACGCACGCAGGGCGAGGCCAAGCGCTACGATGCGCTGGTGATCAACTCCGACTTCGCGCAGACCATGACCAAGCTGGTGCCCGACGCGATCCGCCGCCGCTGGTCGGACCGCAAGATCGCCACCAAGAAGTTCTCCTGCAGCACGTTCATGATGTATATCGGCATCGAGGGCAGCATCCCCGATCTGTCGCACCACACGATCTATTTGGCCGACGACTACCGGCGCAACATTGCCGAGATCGAATCGGGCATGGCGCCGGCCGAGCCGAGCTTCTACGTGCAGAACGCCTGTATCACCGACCCGGCATTGGCGCCGCCGGGCCACTCGACGCTGTATGTGCTGGTGCCCGTCGGCCACCGGATCGGCGAGGGCGTGGACTGGGCGGCGGAAACGCAGCGTTACCGGGCGCTCG
The DNA here is from genome assembly GCA_964244305.1 of uncultured Acetobacteraceae bacterium. Taxonomy (GTDB): domain Bacteria; phylum Pseudomonadota; class Alphaproteobacteria; order Acetobacterales; family Acetobacteraceae; genus CAHJXG01. The sequence continues at coordinate 1,674 of CAXTJW010000587.1, read as the reverse complement.
TGCTGAAACGGCTCGCGCGCATTGGCATCCCCGACATCGAGCGCCGCATCCGTTTCGAGAAGATACTCACGCCGCAAGGCTGGGAGGACGACCTGCAAATCTATCGTGGCGCCACGTTCAACCTGGCGCACAATCTGGCGCAGATGCTACATTTCCGCCCGCGCAACCGGTTCGAGGACCTGGACGGCGTCTACCTCGTCGGCGGCGGCACCCACCCAGGATCCGGCCTTCCGGTCATCTTCGAGAGCGCTCGCATCACCTCACGGCTGATGGTCGACGACCTGGGGCTCGACGCGCATTGGGAGGCGCCGTCCGCCATGGCGCAAGATCATTACGAGCCAGCGATTGCGGAGGCCCTATGAACGCTATTAGCAAGCCGGGGAACGCAATCGACAAAATCGGCGGCGACCTTCCGGTCGGCGTGGTCGGGGCCGGTCTCGGCGGCTTGGCGGCGGCCTGCACACTCGCCGCCCGCGGGCACAAGGTCGTGCTGTTCGACAAGAATCCTTGGCTCGGCGGCAAGGCGGCGCTGCTGGAGCAGGACAGCTTCCGCTTCGACATGGGCCCCACCATCCTGACGGTGCCCGACGTACTGGAGCGCGTGTTCCAGGAGGCCGGGCGGCGCATGTCCGACTACCTCGACCTGCGGCGGCTCGACCCGCAATGGCGCTGTTTTTTCGAGGACGGCTCGGTGCTCGACCTGCAGGAAGACGTGCCGGCCATGGCCAAGGTCATCGCCGGGTATGCGCCCGGCAGCGAGCAAGGCTACGTCGACTTCATCGCCATGTCGGCCAAGCTGCACGAGGTGTCTGAGAAGTTCTTCTTCTGGAAATCGGTCGAGGGCATCACCGACACGCTCGAGTTCAAGGGCATGAACCTGGCGACGCTAAAGGACGTCCTGAGCCTGCGCATGGGCACGTCGGTTGCGTCGCAGATCCGCCAGCGCGTGCCGGACGGCCGGGTGTCGCAGATGCTCGATCACTTCGTGCAGTATGTCGGCAGCTCGCCCTATCAGTCCCCGGCGGTGCTGTGCTCGATCGCCCACATGCAGACGCAAAAGGGCGTGTGGTATCCGATCGGCGGCACCCGCGCCGTGCCGCTGGCATTGGAGCGGCTCGCGGGCGAACTTGGCGTCGACCTGCGGCCCGGCACCGGCGTGGCGGCGATCCTGTCCGACAACGGCCGGGTCACAGGCGTGCGGACCGAGGCCGGCGAGACCGTGCGGCTGTCGGCCGTCGTCAGCAACATGGACAGCGTGCGCACCTACAAGGAGCTGGTCGGCGGCAAGCCGCAGGCCTCGTTCAGCCGCCGCTGGAAGCGCGACCCGGCATGCTCGGGAGTCGTGCTCTACCTCGGCCTCGACCGACGCTACGATCACCTGGCGCACCACGACTTCGTCTTCTCGCGCGATCCCGAGGAGGAGTTCGACTGGATCTACCGCAAGGGCGAGCCGGCGCCGGACCCGACCTGCTACGTCGCCGCCCCGTCGGGCACCGAGCCAGGCGTCGCCCCACCCGGCGGCGAGGCGTTGTATGTGCTGGTGCACACCCCGTTCCTGCGACCGCATCATGACTGGTCCACGATGTTCCCGGCCTATCGCCAGGTGATCCTCGATAAGCTCAAGCGCTGTGCCGGCCTGGGCGACATCGAGGAGCGCATCCGCTTCGAGCATCA
>CAXTJW010000586.1:0-2294 GCA_964244305.1 uncultured Acetobacteraceae bacterium | reverse complement strand
CCGCGAGCCTCGTCTTCCGCTGGTCGGTGCCCGGCTCGACGCAGCTCGGCTTCCTACTCGCGCAGGGCTCGGAGTTCGCCTTCGTCGTGTTCGCCCTACCGCCGGTGCGCGCCTTGGTCGGATCGGCCGAGACCTCCATCATCATGGCTGCCGTTGCGCTGAGCCTCGCCGCGACCCCGACCCTCGCCGAGACCGGACGGACCCTGGCGGGCCGGCTGCGAATGCGGCGGAAGCAGCGGGCGGACCCGGAATTGCAGCCGCGCGATCTGGTCGCCCCGGTGCTGATCGTCGGAATGGGCACCATTGGCCGGACCCTGGCCGACGCCCTGATCGACGCCGGCATCTGCTACGCCGCGATCGAGCGCGACCATCGCCGCCTGGCCGACGCCATCGCGGACGGCTACAGCGTGGCGTTCGGCGATGCCGGGGACACGCGGATTTGGGAACCGGTCGCCATGCATGGACGCCGGATCAGCGTGCTGACCGCGCCGAGCTTCGAGATCTCGAGCGGGCTGACGCCGACGGCGCAGCTGCTGTATCCCGGCCTTAAACGCATCGCCGTCGTGCATGACGACGCCGAGGGCGAACGCTTCCGCGCGGTCGGCATGCAGGCGATCGTCGACCGGGGCGCGCCGCCGGGCTTGGATGTGGCCATCGCGGTCTTGGCCGAGCTTGGGGTCGAAGCCGACGCCATGGGCGCATGGATGCGTCGCCAGCAAGCGCGGGCGGGCGCGGCGGCGTCGGCGGAGATCGTTTCAGCCTGAAGGTTAGTCGCGCAGCGGTCGGCTCAGGAACGCCGAGCCGGATAGACCGAACCGCCATGGCGTCTCGATCCCGCGCGTAATTCCGATGCGTCGGCCCGATGAGACCGGCAGCGGCGCTGGCCGGGGCATGATCGCAAACGGCGGAGCGTCGAGCGGCAATCCGTCCAGTGCGCCCGTTATCGCCAGGGCCTGGCAGAGGCGGCCGGGGCCACTGCATAAGCGGGTCAGGTCGGACGCGCCGCGCCGCCTGCGCATGACCTCCAGGCCGGCGATCGGCTCCAGCGCCCTGATCAGCACCGCGCTGCCCGGACCATCGCCGCCGCAGACGAGGTTCAGGCACCAGTGGATGCCGTAGGAACGGTAGATGTAGGCACGGCCTGCCGGGCCGAACATTGCGGCGTTGCGCAGGGTCTGGCCGCGGAAGCTGTGCGAGGCCGGATCGGTGCGGTCGTACGCCTCCGTCTCGACCAAGATCCCGCCGACCCCGTCGACCAGCAGCACGGCGCCGATGAGGTCATATGCGACCTCGGCGACAGGCCGCTGGAAGAAGCCGTGGCAAAGCGGCTCGGCATCCGGCTGCGAACCCGGCCGATCCCATTCCATGGCTCTCATGACATCACCCATGCGACGCGTCATCGCCAAAAGCGAGTCCGCCCGCAGCAGGCGCGGACGGGCCTGCGCTTCGGCGTTAGCTCGCCCCGCTTGCCTTATCGGGCCCGGTTGGCACCGAGGCAATGCTCATTGGGCCCATATGGCGGCAGAACGACCGCCAGATTTTGCCGGACATGCCATGGCTATTGTCGTGCGACTGCGGCGTAAGCTGGCCGGGGCGGGTGATCATGTCGTGCAAGGTGTGCATGGTGAATTTAACGAAGCGCTTTGCTTTGACGTACTGACGCCGCATTGCCCAAAACGGCGAACTGTTCGTCGAGATGGCACGACGGAACCGCGCCTCCCTGATTGCAGCACGGTCGCTGCGGCGCTTCGCCGGGTCGTTGTAGAACGAGTCCAGCGCCGCCGCCGAGGTGTCGTTGGCCGCGAACCATCGCGCAGCATGGACGGTGAGGCGCTCGACGTCGACTAAAAGCCGGCTAATACCGGTCCCAGCCGCCGGGCAGGGGGTCTGGAAAGCGTCGCCGATATAGACGATGCCGTCCCGTTGGTGCTGGCTCGCCACCGCGACATCGCTGGTGCGGCACTGCACTTCCTCGATCGTGAACTCACCGAGCTCGTCCGCCAGCGCAGGCATCACCTCCAGCAACGTGGCCCGCGGCGCCTGACGAAGTTGGCGAACCCAGGGGTCGCGCGGATCACGATACAAGAACAGGTTGCCGCGCAGGACGTCCTTGCATGGAAAGATCGTAAGGTAGTCGATGCCATCGTGCAGGCTATTGCCGTAATAGACCAGCACCGAGGTTGCGGCGGCGGCGCATTTGGACGAGCGGATATCGAACCCGATCGTCGTGGAGTGCATGACGCTGACGTTCTCGTAGGCGACGCCGAGCTTGCGGCTGAGTTTCGTGTTCAGTC
>CAXTJW010000585.1:0-2296 GCA_964244305.1 uncultured Acetobacteraceae bacterium | reverse complement strand
TGTCGACCCGGCTCGGCATCCCCGAGGGCACCCGCCTGCCCCGCAGCATCATCGAGTACTACTACAAGAACGACGCGCTGAACGATCCGATGGTCGCCGAGGAGCACATCACCGCATTCGGCTGGGCCAGCACGCAGGACATGGACGACATCGTGAGCCTGACGTTGCGGGTGAACGACTTCCTGACCGGGCTGTTTTTGGGTGTCGGCATTAGCCTGATCGATTTCAAGCTGGAGTTCGGCCGGCTGTGGGAAGAGGACGACATGCGGGTGGTGCTGGCGGACGAGATCAGCCCGGACAACTGCCGCCTGTGGGACACCAAGACCAACGAGAAGATGGACAAGGACCGCTTCCGCCGCGACATGGGCCGGGTCGAGGAGGCCTATCAGGAGGTCGCCCGCCGGCTGGGCATCTTGCCGGAGGCGGGCAACAACGACATGAAGGGGCCGGAGGCGATGCAGTGAAGGCACCCGGCCTTAAAGCAATCATTACCGTCATGCTGAAGCCCGGCGTGCTGGACCCGCAGGGCAAGGCGATCGGGCATGCGCTGCATTCGCTCGGCTTCGACGGCGTGGGCGAGGTCCGGGCCGGCAAGGTCATCGAGCTCGATCTGGCCGAGCAGGACCCGGCGAAGGCACGCGCGAGCGCCGAGGAGATGGCGCGCAAATTGCTGGCCAACACCGTTATCGAGGGTTTTCACGTGGAGATTGCACAATGAAGATGCTGTTTGGGACCTTGTTCGTGCTGGCCGCCGCCGCCGCCGGGTCGGCGCACGCGGAGCGGTTTTCCGCCATCGACGGCGGCAAGCTGATCAGCCTCTGCACTGGGCGGGATAAAAGCGTGGCAGCCGATTGCACGGCCTATATCAACGGTGTTTCCGACGCGGTCAGCTTCTACCAGAACATTCGGCCTGCCGACGGCAGCAAGGGCGGCAAGCTCCCGGCCTATATTTGCGTGCCCACTGCCATCACCGGCGTGCAGTTGCGTGAGTCGGTCGTGAGCTGGGCTAGGGCGCATCCGGATACCCAGCATACCCAGGCATCCGGCGTCGTCCTGCGCGCCCTGCACGATACGTTCAAGTGCCAGGGCACCGAGGGCGGCCTGGCATCTTAGAGGTGCAGCCATGAAAGCCGGCGTCGTCGTCTTCCCCGGTACCAACCGGGAACGCGACATCGTCATCGCGCTCCGGGCCGCATCCGGGCAGCAGCCACGCATGGTCTGGCACTGCGACACCGACCTCGCGGGCCTTGATCTGGTCGTGCTGCCCGGCGGGTTCAGCCATGGCGACTATCTCCGCTGTGGCGCCATGGCGGCGCGGTCGCCCGTGATGGACGCGATCCGCCGGTTCGCGGCGGGCGGCGGGCACGTGCTGGGCGTGTGCAACGGGTTTCAGATGCTGACCGAGGCCGGGCTGCTGCCGGGTGCACTGCTGCGCAACGCTTCGTTAAGGTTTTTGTCGCAAGATTGCCATCTGCGGGTGGAACGCGCCGACACCGCATTCACCCGGCACTATCATGCAGACCAGGTGTTTCGTGCCCCGATGGCGCATGGCGACGGCAACTATTTCGCCGACCCCGCCACGCTCGACCGGCTGGAGGGCGAAGGTCTCGTGGCGCTGCGCTATGCCAATCCAGCCGGCGATACCGTGCCGGAGGCGAACCCGAACGGCTCCGCCCGTAACATCGCCGGCATCCTAAGCCCCAACTTGCGCGTGCTCGGCCTGATGCCGCATCCCGAGGACCTGATCGACCCGTTGATGGGCGGCACCGACGGCCTGCCGCTGTTCGCCGGCCTGGCCGAAGCACTGGCCGCATGACGGCGCGCAAGGTCGACCAGGGCCTAGCCCGCGAATTCGGCCTCAGCGCCGACGAATACGGCCGCGTGCTGGCCATCATGGGCCGCACCCCGAGCCTCACCGAACTCGGCATCTTCAGCGTGATGTGGTCCGAGCACTGCAGCTATAAATCCAGCCGCGTCTGGCTGAAACAGCTCCCGACCACGGCGCCCTGGGTCATCCACGGACCCGGCGAGAACGCCGGTGTCGTCGATATCGGCGACGGCCTCGCGGCCATCTTCAAGATGGAAAGCCACAACCACCCAAGCTTCATCGAACCCTATCAGGGTGCCGCGACCGGCGTTGGCGGCATATTGCGCGACGTGTTCACCATGGGCGCGCGGCCGATCGCCAACCTGAACGCGCTGCGCTTCGGCCATCCCGACGACCCGCGAACACGGCGCGTGGTGGACGGCGTGGTGCGCGGCATCGGCGGCTATGGCAACAGCGTCGGCGTGCCGA
>CAXTJW010000584.1:0-2301 GCA_964244305.1 uncultured Acetobacteraceae bacterium | reverse complement strand
CCAACGCGCTGCAACGGCCGAAGCGCTTCTTCGGCGCCGCGCGCAACATCGAGGAGGGCGGCAGCCTGACCATCATCGCCACCGCGCTGATCGACACCGGCAGCCGGATGGACGAGGTGATCTTCGAGGAGTTCAAGGGCACCGGCAACAGCGAGATCATCCTGGACCGCAAGCTGTCGGACAAGCGCACCTTCCCCGCCATCGACATCACCAAGTCCGGCACCCGCAAGGAGGAGCTGCTGGTCGAGCGCGGCACGTTGTCGAAGATGTGGGTATTGCGCCGTATCCTGGGCCCGATGGGCATGACGGACGCGATGGACTTTCTATTGGACAAGCTAAAGTACTCGAAAACCAACCAGGACTTCTTCGACGCGATGAACACCTGATCGGTGCTGCCCCCGGCAGAATCAGCAGCCGGGGGCTTTTCGAAACAGCCGAGGCGTGGGCCTAAGCTACAGTTCCACCCCGCGCGTGCCGACGTAATAGGCATAAAGCGACGTGCTCGCGCAGATATAAAGCCGGCTATGGCCGTGCCCCATGCCGCCGAAACACAAATTGCCCGCGACCTCCGGCAGCACGATGCGGCCTAGCGGTGTGCCGTCCGGCGCGTAGACGCTCACGCCATTGAAGTTCTTATTCGACGACCAGCCGCCGGCGCACCATAGGTTGCCGTCCACATCCACCCGCATGTCGTCGGCGATGCCGCCATCCAGGGCCTTCAGGTCGTGGAACACCCTGTCCTTCGTCAGCTTGCCGTCGTCGCCAACGTCGAAGGCGCGGATCACCGAAGGCGGCGCGGCGGTGTCGGAGATATACAGCGTCTTCTCGTCCGGCGAGAAGCACAGGCCGTTCGGCTCCTTGAAATCGCCGGCCACGACAGTGAGCTGACCACTTTTTGGGTCGAGGCGGTAGACGTTGCGCGGCAACTCGGACGCCGCTTTCGTGCCCTCGTTATCGCCCTCGATGCCATAGGTCGGATCGGAGAACCAGATCGTGTCGTCGGACTTCACGATGACGCCGTTGGGCGAATTGAGCTTCTTGCCCTGATAGTTGTCGGCGAGCACCGTAATCTCGCCGGTATACTCGGTCCGGGTAATCCGGCGAACACCCTGCTCGCAGGTGATCAGCCGGCCTTGGCGGTCGCGCGTGTTGCCGTTCGCATAGTTCGCCGGCTCACGGAACACGGTGGTTTGCCCGGTGCGCTCGTCGTAGCGCATCAGGCGGTTGTTCGGGATATCGCTGAAGATCACGCTATGCATATCGCCGAAGTAAACCGGCCCCTCGGTCCAGGCGCCGCCGGTCCATAGACGTCGGATCTCGGCGGTTCCGGCGATGTATTTCTTGAACTTGGGGTCGAATACCTCCATGGCCGGATCGGGGTAGACGACTGTGGACGTATCGTCCCAGTTGCGCGGCGGCGGCGTCGTGCCAGCCGGGTCGGCGCCGGAGGCTGTTTGCGCGAGCGCAGGGGCAGCCACGAGCGACCCCATGGTCGCGGCGGCTCCACGCACGAAATTGCGTCTGTCCATTATTGTTTCCTCCCGTTCGCAAGAAAGCTGCGGAACACGGGAAGGTTGCAGCATCAGGCGCGTGCGGCGCAAGCATAGGCGGCGCTAATTTACCTCGACGCCCTGCCTTTGTTTGTACGCGTTACCGTTTTCGGCTCCGCCCCCGGCAAGCTATTCGCCCCGGCCAATACGATGGCAGGACCGCCTTGCCAGCCCGCCTGACTCGGTGTAGCAAGCCGAATTAGACAGTTAAAGATATCCTTATATCCCATTAAGCAAGCGAGGAGCTGCAAACCATGCCCGACGTGAACGTCTCCCACGACTACAAAGTCCGCGACATCGCCTTGGCCGAGTGGGGCCGCAAGGAGATCCTCATGGCCGAGGACGAGATGCCCGGCCTCATGGCGTTGCGCACCGAATACGGCGCATCGAAGCCGCTCAAGGACGCCCGCATCGTCGGCAGCCTGCACATGACCATCCAGACCGCGGTGCTGATCGAGACGCTGACGGCGCTGGGCGCCACGGTGCGCTGGTCGTCCTGCAACATCTTCTCGACCCAGGATCACGCCGCCGCCGCGATCGCCGTGGCCGGGACGCCCGTGTTCGCCTGGAAGGGCATGAACGAGCAGGAGTTCTGGGACTGCATCGAGGCCACCGTACGCGGCCCCGACGGCTGGGTCCCCAACCTGATCCTGGATGACGGCGGCGACCTCACCAAGCTCATCCACGAAAACCACGCGGACCTGCTGCCCGGCATCAAGGGCCTGAGCGAGGAGACCACCACCGGCGTGCA
>CAXTJW010000583.1:0-2313 GCA_964244305.1 uncultured Acetobacteraceae bacterium | reverse complement strand
CCATGCAACCAATCAGGCGTCGCGCGTTAGCCGGTCTTACATAGGCCGGCCATCCTGGCGGCCCTGCGACCACAAGGAGCGCAACATGGACGAAGACCGGATCAAGGGTGCGGCCAGCAACATTGGCGGCCAAGTCAAGGACGCCGTCGGCAGCCTGACAGGCGACACGCAGACCCAGGCAGAGGGCAAGCTGGACCAGGTGAGTGGCCGGGCACAGAACGCATACGGCTCGGTGAAGGATGCGGCGCGGGATGGTGCGTCCTCGATGGGCGCCGAGCTCGACAGCTTCATGTCGGAGCGTCCGATGGTGGCGCTGCTTGCAGCGGTTGGCGTCGGCTATGTGCTGGCGCGCCTGATCAACCGTTAGGGAGGGCGCATCGTGTCCATGGCCTCAGATTACCCCGCCACCCGCGGACCCACTGGCGAGGTGGTCGTGCCCGACGACCAGCGGACCCATCTGCGCAACCGTGTCTCGTGGGGCGCGATTCTCGCCGGGGTCGCGGCGGCGCTTGTCGTGCAGTTGCTGCTCAACATCCTCGGCGTCGGCATCGGGGCATCCGCGGTCGACGCGGCCAATACGGCCGATAATCCCACCGCGGGCAACTTCTCGCTGACGAGCGGCATCTGGTTCACGCTGTCCGGCATCGTCGCGTCGCTGGTGGGCGGCATCGTCGCCGGCCGGCTCTGCGGCACGTCGGACAGCAATACGGCGCGTTGGCACGGCTTCGTGTCCTGGTGCGTCGCGACGTTGCTGATCGTCTACCTGCTGACCTCCGCCGTCGGCGGCCTCATCGGCGGCACCTTCAGCGCGCTCGGCAGCACGCTGGGCGGCGCAGGGCGTGCGGCGGCGTCGGCGGCCACGGGCATCGCGCAGAACACCAACGGCGACGCGCTGCAGGCCCAGGTGAAGCGGCTGGTCAATCCGGACGACGCGCAAACCGCCCAGGAGAACGTGACGACCTACATCCGGGCGAGCGCCAGCGGCGACAAGCAAACGGCCGATGCGTCGCGCGACCGGGCGGTGGACAGCCTCGCCAAGATGGCCAACGTCAGTCCCGACGAGGCGAGGACCCGGCTGACGCAGGCCGAGCAGCAGTATCGCCAGGGCATCGACACCGCGAAGCAAAAAGCGACGCAGGCGGCCGAGGCGACCCGCAAAGGCGTGGCCAGCGCCGGCATCTTCGGTTTCGTCGCCCTGGCGCTTGGCGCGTTGGCGGGATGGCTGGGCGGGGGCTTCGGCGCTCCCCGTCGCGACTTGACGGCGGTGGCTGCCACCCGCCGCGCCTAACCGCGATCGGTCCAACATGACCCGGCCCTGGGCGAAGACCTGGGGCCGGGTTTTTTACGCCGGCGTCTTGGGCAAGTTCAGGCTTTGGCTACCTCGAAGCCCTGCGAAAAAAGCTTGGTATTTTTACGAAGCCGCAAAGTTTATGAGGGCGGGTCTGCCTGCGCCCGCCGGCGCTGTCGCGTTTTGGCCACGGATCACTCGGCATGTGATTTGCAAGGGGACAAACGAACAAGTTGCACGTGCGTTGGAGTCCCAGGGCAGGTTAGCCTTGGTAAGCGCTTTGGTAACGGAGTCGCTTGCCTCCGCGCTACGAACACCCAACTATCGTAGCGATTGCGTCGAGCTGCTGGTTGCCGAACCGGATGCCGGGCGTTCGATATTCTGGCTCCTTTGAGGAGTTTTTTTGATGCTTCAAAGCAATACCGTATTTTCCCTCCATGCCTCGCTCCGCGAACAGCACCGCGAGGTCGAGATGAGCCTGGCAGATTACTTGACCGCTTGCCGCGATGACCCGAGCTGCTACGCCAGCCCGGCCAAGCGCATGCTGAAGGCGATCGGCGAACCCGAACTGCTGGATACGTCGCGCGAACCGCGGCTCGGCCGCATCTTCCTGAACCGCACTATCAGAGCGTATCCGGCGTTCTCCGAGTTCCACGGCATGGAGGAGACGATCGAGCGCATCGTCGGCTTCTTCCGGCACGCTGCGCAGGGGCTCGAGGAACGCAAGCAGGTGCTCTATCTGCTCGGCCCGGTCGGCGGCGGCAAGTCGTCGCTCGGAGAGCGGCTCAAGGCGCTGATGGAGCAGGAGCCGATCTACGTGCTGAAGGCCGGCGCCGAGCTGAGCCCAGTCTACGAGAGCCCGCTCGGGCTGTTCGACCCCGAAACCATGGCGGAGATGCTGCAGGAGAAATATGGCATTCCGCGCCGGGTGCTGACGGGGATCGCGAGCCCGTGGGCGCTGAAGCGGCTCGAGGAATGGGACGGCGACATCGAGCGGTTCCGCGTCGTCAAGCTGTATCCGTCGC
>CAXTJW010000582.1:0-2315 GCA_964244305.1 uncultured Acetobacteraceae bacterium | reverse complement strand
CCGATCACCACCGTTTCAGCGGCACGGAGCTGGACCGCGTGCTGGCCCATGCGGCCGCGCTCGACGCCGTGCCGGTCACGACGCCGAAGGATGCGGTTCGCCTGCCCGCCGCGATCCGCAGCCGGATCCGGGTCGTCGGCGTCACGCTGGCATGGGATGATCCGGCCACGCTCGAACGCCTGTTGGCCGAGGTCGTACCTTGAGCGCGCAGCACCGGGTTGAAGCGTTCTTGGCGCGTGTGGCCTTGCGTTTACTGCGCGCCCTCGGGCCGGTCGCGTCCAGCAACCTCTTTGGGACGTTCTGCCGCGTCATCGGTCCGCTGCTGCCGGTCTCGCGCGTTGCCGACGCCAACCTGCGTGCGGCATTGCCGGAGCTCGACGCCGCCGGGCGACGCCGGGTCGTGCGGGGCGTCTGGGAAAACCTGGGCCGCACGTTCGGCGAGTTGCCGCATATCGTCGACCTTACGGAAACCGAGACCGGTCCCGGGTGGGAGCTGGTTGGCGGGGAAACGATCGATTGGCTGGCGGAAAAGGGCGGGGCTGCGATCCTGTTCAGCGGTCATATCGGCAATTGGGAGGTCTTGCCGGTCGCTTCGGCGGTGCGCGGCGTGGCGTTCTCGTCGTTTTATCGCCCGGCGGAGAACAAGCAGATCGACGCAATGATCCGCGACATGCGGCGGCAGGCGGCCCGGGCGGACATACAGATGTTTCCCAAAGGCGCCACCGGCGCTCGGCAGTCGCTGATGCACCTGTCGCGCGGCGGCCGGCTCGGCATCCTGATGGACCAGAAGATGAACGACGGCATCGAGGCGCAATTTTTCGGCCGCCCGGCGATGACGGCCCCGGCACTGGCCGCTTTGGCGTTGCGGCTGCGCTGCCCAGTCATTCCTGGCTATGTCGAGCGGCTGGGCCCCGCCCGGTTCCGCGTCACCTGCGAGCCGCCGCTGACGCTGCCCGACAGCGGCGACCGCGCCGCGGATGTCGCCGCGCTGACGCAGACGGTGAATGACACAATGGAACGTTGGATAAGGGCGAAGCCGGATAGCTGGCTTTGGCTACACCGGCGCTGGCCCGCCGCTAAGACATAGCTTCCGTCAGTAGCGAGCCTTAGCCGGGATTTTCACGATTTCGGGCAAGGGCGAGCGTTCCAGCGACTTGATCGCCGGCCGGGGCTTGCCGGATGCTGCGCCGATGGTCGCGTCCTGCTGTTCGATGATGCCCTTGGCCGGCATGTCGCCGTCGAGGCCGACCAGCGCCGTGCTGGGCACGCGCCGGTTGCTGCTGCGGGTCCCGTCGACGTAGGTGACATCGAAGGCAACAAAGCTGCTCTCGATTTTCTTTTTAGGCGCCATCGGTGTCTCCGGAATTGGCACTATCAGCTTGAGTCGGCTCGACGCCGGACTCGATTTCGGCCTTGCGACGCGCTGCAGCCTCTTCTTTTTCCCGCAGCTTTTCGTCTTTCTTGGCCTGCTTGGCGCGGTTCCGCTCGGCCCGCTGCATATTGTAATTAGGCTTGAAGACCATTCGATTTCCTCACGGCGCGAAGGGGTGGAAGGGCAGCGCGAAGTCGTGGGCAAGCGGCGCGGCAGTCAAAAACGACGCCGTGCCTCAGACTTGGGCCTTAGCTTTGGCCGAGCTGGCTCTCACGCACGACGCGCTCGTGCCCATCGCGGGCGTTCTTGATGCGATACTGCAGGTCCCGGGTTTCGCTCGGCATCTGCCGCACCACGGTGTAGCTCCCCCGCGGCGCATTGCCATCGAACGCGCTGGGGGAGAACTCCACCTTTTGGCCGGAGGCGAATTTATGCGCTGCCATAGACGTCGCCTCCGACCGCCGCCACCAGGGCGGCTCTAGGGGTGAAAGCCTACGCTGCCTGCAGGTTGACCGCGGAGGTTTTGCCCTGTTGGCCGCGCTCGAGCTCGAAGCTGAGCTTCTGGCCCTCGTTCAACGAACCCATGCCGGCACGCTCGACCGCAGAGATGTGCACGAACACGTCCTTGCTGCCGTCATCCGGCTGGATGAAGCCAAAACCCTTTTGCGCGTTGAACCACTTGACTGTTCCGACTGCCATAACATGCTCTCCATAGCCACGGCGGCCCGCACGGTGCAGGCCGAATTACTTTTACATTAGGGAGCACCGGAAAAGCCGCGGACCACAGACCAAACAGGGTTCGACAGGCGAGTATCCAAAGACTGGCTGGCCCAACACGAAAAGCGCCATCGCCTACATGAGCCTTCGCGGCGCAAAAGTAAAGCCGGGCACCGGAATATGGTCAGATCGGCAATGTTCCCTGCCCTGCCCGATCCGCGGTCGC
>CAXTJW010000581.1:0-2325 GCA_964244305.1 uncultured Acetobacteraceae bacterium | reverse complement strand
GCCGCCCAGGCGAGCGAGGCCAAGGCGACGCCGATCCAGCCCGCCGCCTTCCACCGGCCCGAGACCATCACCGGCGCCGAGTGGTTCGGCGAGGAGGTGCGCCGGCAGATGATCGACCAGTTCGGCGCCGATGCGACTACCCAAGGCGGCTACTCCATACGCACCAGCCTCGACCCGGCGCTGCAGACCGCCGCCGACCAGGCGCTGCGCCACGGCCTGCTGTCATACGACCGCGCCCGTGGCGGCTGGCGCGGCGCGGTGGCGCATCTGGGCGCCGGACCCAGCTTCCGAGTTAATTGGAGCGACAAGCTGGCCGCCCTGCCGAAGCCGCCGGGCATGCTGCCGGAGTGGACGCTGGCGGTGGTGCTGGAAAGCACGGACGGAGAGGCGAAGCTCGGCTGGCTCGACCACGCCGCCAGCAACGTGCCGCGCACGTCGTCGATGGCGCTGTCGGACATCGCCTGGGCGCGTCCGGCGCAGAGCAACGGGCTGGGCCCGGTTCCGCGCCATATGTCCGACGTGGTTCAGGTCGGCGACGTTGTAATGACGGAGTTCGCCGGGCCCCGCGGCCAGGCGAAATCCGACCATATGATGCTGCGGCAGATCCCGCAGGTGCAGGGTGCGCTGGTGTCGCTGGACCCGGCGACCGGCCGCGTGCTGGCGATGTCGGGCGGCTGGAGCTTCGAGGGCAGCCAGTTCAACCGCGCCACCCAGGCGCAGCGGCAGCCCGGCAGCTCGTTCAAGCCGTTCGTCTACCTGACGGCGTTGGAAAGCGGGTTGTCGCCGAGCCAGCGCGTGCTCGATGCGCCGTTCGTGCAGAACCTCGGCGCACAGGGAGTGTGGAAGCCGAACAACTACGGCCTGACGTTCAACGGCCCGACGCCGATGCGGATCGCGCTCGAGCGGTCGTTGAACCTCGTGACGGTGCGCCTGGCCGAGAAGGTCGGCATGGAGGCCGTGGCGCAGAATGCGATGGCGTTCCATGTCGTTGACGGCATGCCGCGCGTGCTGCCTGCGGCGCTTGGCGCGGTCGAGACCACGGTGCTGCGTCAGGCGGCCGCCTATGCCGGGCTGGCGATGGGCGGGCGGGAGGTGTTCCCGTCGATGGTCGACGCCGTGCAGGACCGCGACGGCAAGGTGATCTGGCGCACCGGCGGCCTGCAGTGCTCCGGCTGCGGCGAGCCCGGCAGGCCGCCCAGCGTCGTCGATGCGCGCAAGCAGATCGCCGACCCGGCCAGCACGTTCCAGTTGATCACGATGATGCAGGGCGTGGTTTCGCGCGGCAGCGGCGTCGCGGCCGGCGCCGGGCTGAAACGAGCCATTGCAGGGAAGACCGGGACGAGCCAGGACTTCAACGACGCCTGGTTCGTCGGCTTCACCCCGGACCTGGTCACCGCAGTATGGGTCGGGTTCGACGACAACACGAGCCTGGGCGAAAAGGAGACGGGCGGCTCCATCTCGGCGCCGATCTGGCACGACTACATGGCGGTGGCCCTGAAAAGCCGGCCCTCGCTGGCTTTCCGCATGCCGGACGGCGTGCATATGGCGGCCTGGGACAGCGGCAGCGGCCGGATAACGGACGCGTGGAAGCCCGACCAGACCCCGGGCGCAACCCAGGGCACGATCGGCGGCGGCGACAGCTCCAGCGGCATGACGGCGAGCGGCGGCCCGGGGGTCGGCGTCGACAGCGGCGTGGGTGGGCTGTATTAATCGCGGCTGGACATTAGATCACGGGCCATGACGACCGAATCCGACGCGCTCAACCAGCAGCTCCGGCAAACCTTCGCGCTGCTTCGGAGGCATCTTTGACTGGGATGTCGCCTCCGCCCGCCTGGAAGAGCTGAACGCCCTCTCGGAAGACCCGGCGCTTTGGAACGACGCGACGGCGGCGCAGGCGCTCATGCGCGAGCGCAACCGCCTGGCGAGCGCGATCGAGGGCCTGCGCAAGCTTGAAGGCGACGCCGCGGATACGGTCGACCTGGTCGACATGGCGGATGCCGAGGGCGATCAGGCCATGATCACGGACGGCATGGCCACGCTCCGCGCCCTCATGGACGAAGCAAAACGGCGCGAGATCGAGAGCCTACTGTCCGGCGAGGCCGACTCGAATGACGCATTCCTGGAGGTGAACTCCGGCTCCGGCGGCACCGAGGCGCAGGATTGGGCCGAGATGCTGGCCCGCATGTACTCCCGCTGGGCCGAGCAGCACGGCTACAAGGTGCAGCTCATGGAGCAGAGCGAGGGCGAGCAGGCCGGCATCAAGTCGGCGACCATGCAGGTGACGGGGCCGAACGCCTATGGCTGGCTGAAGACCGAGGCCGGGGT
>CAXTJW010000580.1:0-2328 GCA_964244305.1 uncultured Acetobacteraceae bacterium | reverse complement strand
GGGCGGCCCGCCATCGCCGCCTTGGTGCGGTCCCACAGGCCGATGCGGCCCCAGCGCGCCAGCAGGTCAGGCTCGCGCTTCGGTAGGTCGCCGCGCATGGGGAACGGCGTAGCCGGGAGGAACACGGTCTGACGGTAGTCAGGTACGGTGATTACGGGCGTATCGGGCATGAGATGGGTCCAAATTGCGGCAGTTTCACGCGACGGCAGTCCCGGCGGTCAGGCCGGGGATATAATTCGTGCTTGCGGAAAATGGACCATGGAGGGGTTATGCGGACCGCGGCCCCGCCGGGTCAAGCGTCGCAAGCAGCGCGCGGGCCTGCTCTGCGTCGGCAACGATCTGCGTGCGCAGATCATCGAACGACGCGAACTTGCGCTCGGCGCGCAGGAAGGCGTGCAACCCCACCGCGATCTCCTGGTCATACAGGTCGCCCGCGAAGTCGAACAGATGCGCCTCGACCCGGCTTTCCAGGCCCTCGTTCACCGTCGGGCGGCGGCCGATGTTCGCGACGCCCGGCACCGTCGATCCATCCGGCAGCCGCACGCGCACCGCATAGACGCCGCGGGCCGGCTCCAGATGGCGGCCAAGCGGCACGTTCGCGGTCGGAAAGCCGATAGTGCGCCCGCGTTCGTCGCCGTGGGTGACGGGGCCGCGCACCGCCCAGGGACGGCCCAGCTCGGCGGCGGCGCGCTCGGGATAGCCGTCCTGCAACAGCCTGCGGATGCGGGTAGAGCTGATCGGACCCTGGGCATCGGAAAGCGGTGGCACGACCGTGAGGCCGATGCCCAGCGCCTCCGCCCGCCTCGCCAGCAGGTCGACATCCCCGCCGCGCCGGTGCCCGAATGCGAAGTCCGGGCCGCACGCCAAGTGGGCGGCGCCGACACCGCGGTGCAGCACGTCGTCCACGAACTCCTCGGCGCTTAGCCACGAGAACGCGCGGTCGAACGGCATCTCATACACGATCTGCACGCCGAGCGCCGCCAGCGTCTCCGCGCGTTCGGCGGACAGCGTGAGGCGGAAGGATGGGTCGTCCGGGCGGAACAGCTCGCGCGGATGCGGCTCGAAGCTCAGCACGGCGAGTTTGGCGCCGGGCCGGGCGCCGTGGGCAGCGCGCAGGACGTGGGCGTGGCCCAGGTGCACGCCGTCGAAGTTGCCCAGCGCGACCGCGGCGCCGCGCAGGGCGTCCGGCAAGTCCCGCCAGTCGCGGACGACTTCCATCAGGCCCGACTCATCAAGCTCGACTGCGCGGCATCACCGTGGCTTCGCCCTCGATGACCACCTTGCCCGCCACGGTGCACACTGTCCTCAGCGTCGCCCGCTTCTTCTCCGCATCCAGCGCCTTCACCTCCGCCGTCGCGGTCACGGTGTCGCCGATCTTCACCGGGCGGCGGAACTGCAGCGTCTGCGCCAGATAGATCGTCCCCGCCCCCGGCAGCTGCGTGCCCAGCACCGCGCTGATCAGCCCGGCCGACAGCATGCCATGCGCCACACGCTCCTTGAACACCGACCCGGCCGCAGCCTCGGCATTCAGGTGCACCGGGTTGGTGTCGAGGCTGACGGCGGCGAACAGCAGGATATCGGCCTCGCTGATGGTCTTGCCGATGCTGGCGGTCTGGCCGATGCGCAAATCCTCGAACGCGATGCCGTCCATGCTGGGTTCTCCTCGATAAATGGACAAGGCATAAGCGCAGTGCGAAGGTCAAGGCATCTTCACTATGTCCGAACGCCCAGCGTTCGACACTAAGCTGGAACGCCCCGCGTCGGGGGCCCCTCGAGGAATTCGTGAGATGGATCGGCATCATGACTCGGCCCGCCTGCTGCTGAGCGCCCGGCGTGACCCGACGCAGAAGCTATACAGCCTGCCGGAGGCGATGCGGCCGCAAACCGAGGAGCAGTCCTATCTGATCCAACGCGCCATCATGGCGGAGCTCGGCGACATCGGCGCCTGGAAGGTCGGCTCGCCCAACCCGGCCGGCCCGGTCAACTGCGCGCCCCTCCCCGCCGCCGGCGTGCAGGACAGCCCCGGCCATGTCCCGATCGAACACTGCACGGACCAGGGGGTCGAGGCCGAGATCGCCGTGAGGATCGCCCATGACCTGCCGTCGCGCGACACGCCCTATGCGCCCGACGACATCCTGGCGGCCATCGCCTCCGCGCATCCGGCGATCGAGGTGCTGCAGAGCCGCTATGTCGACGTGGGCCGCGTGGACCCGTTGTCGAACCTTGCTGACGGACTATCGCATTTTGGCCTGGTGATCGGGCCCGCCATCGCCGGCTGGCAGTCGATCGACCTCGCCGCGGAGCAGGTCGCGCTGATCGTGAACGGGA
>CAXTJW010000579.1:0-2350 GCA_964244305.1 uncultured Acetobacteraceae bacterium | reverse complement strand
AAGGCCCGGTTCGCCCCGTGGCTCGCGCCGAGGTCGTCGACATGCGGCACGACGGCCCGTTCGCAGGCGATCTCGGGGAGGCGTTCGAGCATGGTCGCCGGGATACTACCCCCACCCCAGCCCGGCAAATCGAGTTGATAACGCCTGACCGACCCAGCCGGCCGTCAAGCCTCTTCCGGCACCTGCCCAAACTCACCCAGGTATTCCGGGTCGCCGAATTCATCCGTGGCGCTGTCGTGCAGCACCCTTACCACCCGCGCGCCGATGATCGAGCCGCCGGCCAGGGCCTTCTCCGCCCGCCGCGCACCCTCCTCGGCGGTGCGGCAGACGACCGCGGCGCCGGGCTTCAGCGCCCCGCGCGGCCCTGCGACATAGGGTTGGTAAATAATTTGCGCTGTGGCCGGCATGGCTGTGCGTCCTTTGATGGGCTTTGCGAATGGCGGCGGCATAACGCTCAGCCCCAGGGTTCAGGCTGCATCGTATCTTGCTGTTTGCGCTGCGCTTATAACGTTTTGATTAACGATCGTCTTAAAAACGCTTCTCAATGCTGATATGTTCGCTGTATGTTCCGAAGCGGCTCCCATTCAGGACGATGATCGCAGCATGACCGATGAGGATAAACGCAATCTGCATCCCGCTACCAGCGCCGAGCTGGAGGAGAGCCTCTCCTTCGCCCTGCGCTATGCCGGCAAAAAGCGCGTGCATTCCGCCGACGACGTCATGGCGCGGGTCACCGCCGAACGGCTGGTGCAGCACCTCGACCGTTCCGGCTACGTGCTGATGAAGCGTCCTGCCGCCGCGGCGCCCTCGACCAGCCGGCACAAGCATCCGCATGACGGCTGAGCCGCATGGCCGATCCCGCCTACGTCGAACTTCAGGTCACCACGAACTACTCCTTCCTGCGTGGCGCGAGCCATGTCGAGGAGCTGTTTGCCGCTAGCGTGGCGCTTGGCCTGCCGGCGATCGCCGTCACCGACCACAACACCCTGGCCGGCGTCGCCCGGGCCCACGCCCGCGCCGGGGAAGCCGGCATCCAGCTGATCGTCGGCTGCCGGCTGAATCTGCAGGACAGCCTGCCGGTGCTGGTCTATCCAACCGGCCGCGCCGCCTATTCCGGGCTCTGCCAGTTGCTGACGTTGGGCAAGAGTCGAGATGACAAAAGCCGGGGAGGGGACCGGGATGGCAAGCGCGGCTGCATTCTTGGTTGGCCGGACCTGGTCGGCCATGGCGACGGCCTGATCGCGATCCTGCTGCCGAACGAGGCCGACGCAGCATTAGCCGACGCGTTGGCCCGGCTGCGGCAAGATTTTCCGGGCCGTTGCTACCTCGCCCTGACCCTGCGCCGGCGATCGGGCGACGCCGTGCGCCTGCGCCAGCTCGCCGACCTGGCGCAGGCCGCGCGCGTGCCGGCCGTCGTCACCGGCGACGTGCTCTATCATGCGCCGGGGCGGCGCATCCTGCAGGACGTCGTCACCTGCATCCGCGAGGGCTGCACGATCGATGACGCGGGTTTCCGCCGCGAACGGTCCGCCGACCGGCATCTCAGGCCGCCGGACGAGATGGCCCGGCTGTTCAGGCACTATCCCGAGGCGGTGGCGCGGACAACGGAGATCGCCAGCCGCTGCCGCTTCAGCCTGTCCGAGCTGCGCTATCAGTATCCGGACGAGAGCGACGTGCCGGGCGAGACGCCGCAGGCGGCGCTGGAACGGCTGGTGCAGAAGAGCATCCCGTTCCGCTACCCCGATGGCTTGCCGCCCGACGTCGGGCAGCAACTGCGGCACGAGCTGCGGCTGATCGCGGACCTTGAATACGCACCCTATTTCCTGACGGTAAACAGCATCGTCCGCTTCGCGCGGAGCAAGGACATCCTGTGCCAGGGGCGCGGCTCGGCTGCCAACTCCGCCGTCTGCTACGTGCTGGGCATCACCTCCATCGATCCCGTCCGCAGCGGCCTGCTGTTCGAGCGGTTCATCTCGGCGGAACGGCGCGAACCGCCCGACATCGACGTCGACTTCGAGAGCGAACGGCGCGAGGAGGTGATCCAATGGGTCTATGAACGCTACGGCCGCGACCGCGCCGCGCTGTGCGCCACCGTCATGCGCTTCCGCGCGCGGGGCGCCATACGCGACGTCGGCAAGGCGCTGGGGCTGACGGAGGACGTCACCGGGGCGCTCGCCTCGCAGGTCTGGGGCTGGTCGGAGGGCGGCGTCGAGGAGGACCACGCGGCCGAGCTCAACCTAAACCTCGGCGACCGCCGCCTGCGCCTAGCCTTGCAGCTCGCGCGGGAGCTGATCGGCTTTCCGCGCCAGCTCGGCACCCATCCCGGCGGCTTCGTGCTGACGCAGGACCG
>CAXTJW010000578.1:0-2357 GCA_964244305.1 uncultured Acetobacteraceae bacterium | reverse complement strand
TGCCGCCGGGGCTGTAATCCTCGCGCACGGTGCCCCATTGGCGGTCGGCGAGGTAGGGACCCCAGCGGCGCCAGCGTGCGCCGGGGCCGATGGCGAGCAGACGGCGGCCCTCGGCCGTGTCGAACATGGTCATGCGGCCACCATTCTTTCCATGCGCAACAGCTCGCCCAGCGACCACGCCTGGAATGGGCAGCCGCCCGGCCTGTGCGGCGCGTCGCCGTCCGCGACTTCCGACACATGGCCCAGCCCGGCGACCTCCAGATGCGCCCGGAGTGGGGCGAGGAAGCGCGCATCGGCCTCGGCCCGTGCGGCGGCGCTGTTGTCGCGGACGCGGAGCCAGGCCTCGACAAAGGGGCCGGCCAGCCACGGCCAGACGGTGCCCTGGTGATAGGCGCCGTCGCGCTGCACCCGGTCGCCGGCGTAGCGGCCGACATAGGCCGGGTCGTCGGACGCGAGGGTGCGCAGACCCAGGGGCGTCAGCAGCCGCGCCTCGACCAGCTCCACGATGCGTCGCGCCGCGGGGCCGGTCAGCAGGGCGAACGGCAGGCCGCCCACGGCGAAAATCTGGTTCGGGCGGACCCGGCGGTCGGCCCGGCCCGGCACGCCGTCCGCATCGACGACGTCCGCCAGGCCGCCCGTGTCCGGATCGGGATAGCGCGCCAAGAACGATGCGTGGGCCCGGTCGGCCAGCGCGTCCCAACCGGGCTGCCACGCCCCGCCGATGCGCAGCGCGTTGATCCATAGCGCCTGCACCTCGACCGGCTTGCCGATACGCGGCGTCACCACCCAATCGCCGACCTTGGCGTCCATCCAGGTCAGCTGCTGGCCCGGCACGCCGGCGCATAGCAGCCCATCCGCATCGGCCGCGATGCCGAAGCGGGTGCCTCGAGAATAGCCCTGCAGAATGAGCTGCACCGCCGCTTGGAGGGCTGCGCGGGATTGTGCATCGGGCCTGGCTCGCAGGAAGTCGTGCACCGCCACTATGAACCACAGCGAGGCATCCACGGAATTGTATTCGGGCGCACCGCCGTCGTCGGGGAAACGGTTCGGCATCATGCCCTCGCTGACCAGGCCGGACCAGGCGAGCAGGATCTGCTCCGCCTCCGCGAGCCGCCCGGTTGCCAGCAGCAACCCGCGCATGGAGATGAAGGTGTCGCGGCCCCAGTCGGTGAACCAGGGATAGCCGGCGACGATCGTTCGCCCCTCGGCCCGGCCGACGAGGTAGGATTGCACCGAGGCGTCCGGCGGCGTGAATGTGCCGCGCAGGCTGCGTTCGCCGGCCTCGATTTGCGTTGCCTGCACTGTTGCCGGGTCGCGCGGACCCGTGCCCGCCTGCAGCACGAGCAGCGCTGGGCCAGCGGCGAGGTCCCAGGTGAAAATGCCGGGCGTGGCGAGGTCCTCGATGCAGTCCATGCCGCGGTCGCGCTCGGCGGTATAAAGGAAATTGCGATACCAGTCCGGTGCCGCCGCATACGTCGCATTGGCCGTCGCCGTGATGGCCGGCAACGCCGCATAGGGCCTCCAAGCCACGCTGACGCCATCATGCCCATCCTGCACGCGGCTGCAGAAATCGAAGGCCGCGTTCTCATGGTGCAAAGCGTGGTAGTCGCGGCCGGACAGTAACGGACGGACCTGCAGACGACAGGCGCCATGCCCGGCCACCCGACGCCAGCGCAACATCGTCCGACTGGCGCCGCGGTCGACCAGGAGCTCGTGACAAAGCTCAGTGCCGCCGGGGAGGCGCAGCCTCCAGGTGGGCCAGGGCGACGTTGTGAACGCCGCAATGAGTGGACGCGCGTCGGGATGCACGATGTCCGGAGCGTAGCGCTGGCTGGTCAGCGGGGTGGTGCCATCGTCTTGCTCGATCCAGGCCTCGATGCCGCTCACCAGCACGACGCGGTCGGTGGGAGGGTGCAGCGCCGACAGCAGCAGCGCGTGGTAGCGCCGGGTGCGCAGGGCGCCGACCGTGCCGGACGCGAAGCCGCCATGCCCATCCGCCTCCAGCCATTCCGCCTCGAGATCAAGCGCCGTCATGTGCCCCCAAGGCGTTCAGTCACCGGACACTGCGGGTGAGCGATGAGCCTTGTCTACCGCGGCTCTGGCGCGGCTCTGGCGCGACGTTCAGCCGCGGCAGGGCACGATGCGCTCCGGCGCGGGCGCCTCGCCCGGCGGCGCGAACACCGCAAGATAGGTCGCGCCGTTCTCCAGCGGGTGAAATGCAACCTGCCGATAACCGATGGCGCGCAGTTCGCATTCGAGCAGCGCCGGCGGGGTGCCGTGCTGCAGGGTGGGCCGGTTGGCGTCCAGGATGGCGACGCGCGCGCCGGGCCGCAGCGCCGGCAGCAGGTTGACGAGCA
>CAXTJW010000577.1:0-2360 GCA_964244305.1 uncultured Acetobacteraceae bacterium | reverse complement strand
AGCAAGCTGGAGGGGGAGCAGGCCGTGCTGGCCGCCTGCCCGCGCGCCATCGTGCTGCGGACGTCGTGGGTCTACTCGGCGGCCGGCAAGAATTTCGTCCGCACCATGCTGGGCGCTGCGCAGAAAACCGACCGGCTGCGCATCGTCGCGGACCAGCGTGGCTGCCCAACGGCGGCGCGCGACCTCGCAATGGCGATACTCGCCATCGTGGCCCGGCTGCGCGAGGGCTGGCACGACGATTATGCCGGGGTGTTCCATGTCGCCGGCGCGGGTTCGACCACGTGGCATGGCCTCGCCCAAGCTTTGTTCGAGGACGCGGCCCGCTACGGCCATCCGACGCCGGCGTTGGAGCCCATCGCCACCTCGGAGTGGCCCACCCCGGTGCGCCGTCCCGCAGACAGCCGCCTCGACTGCGACAAGCTGCGCCAAGTGTTCGACTTCAACTTGCCGGATTGGCGCACCAGCCTGTCGCGCACCGTTGCCGAATTGTTGGCCCCGACGCTGCCGGATCGATGATTGGCTGTCGTGCCGGCACCTTCTCATCCCGACCCGATGCAGCCGGCCACGCGGGTTGCGATCCTGCTCTCCACCTATAACGGCGAGCAGTATCTCGACGCCCAACTCGACAGCCTACTGCGGCAGACCCTGGCGGACTGGGTGTTGTACTGGCGGGACGATGGCTCGACCGACGGGACGGTCGCCATGATGCGGGACTTCATGGCCGGAGCCGGCGCGGGCCGCTGCCATGCGGTCGCGAGCCCGCCGGGCCGGCTGGGACCGACCAGCAGCTTCATGGCGTTGCTGCGGGAGGCGGTGCTGACGGACGCGGATCTGGACGCCGTGGCCTTCGCCGATCAGGACGACGTTTGGCTGCCGCAGAAGCTCGAGCTGGCGGTGGCGGCGTTGCGCGACGACCGGCGGCCGACGCTGTATTGCAGCCGGCAGATCCTGGTGGACAAGGCCTTGCAGCGCATCGGCCTTTCGGCCACGCCACGCCGCCCGCTGCAGTTCCCGGCCGCGCTGACGCAGAATATCGCGACCGGCTGCACGGTCGTGCTCAACCCGGCGGCGGCGCGGCTCGTGGCCGGCAGCCATCCGCCTGCCGCCACGCTGCACGATTGGTGGAGCTACTTGGTCGTATCGGCCCATGGCGGCCGGCTGGTCGCGGACACGACGCCGACGGTGCTGTATCGCCAGCATGGCGGCAATGCGGTCGGCGCGCCGGCCTCCATGCGCCGGCGTGCGGTTGCGGCGCTGCGCCGTGGTCCCGGCGTGTTCATGAACGTGCTGCGCTGCCATGTCGCGGCACTTCGGGATCATCCGGACCTGCTGTCCCCGGATGCGGCGGCGGCGTTGGATGTGGTGGAGGCCGGGTTGCGCGGCGGGTTGGCACAGCGCCTGGCCGCGCTGCAGCGATGCACGCTATCGCGGCAGACGTGGCAGGAGACGCTGGTGTTCCGCTGCTGGTTCCTGGTCGGCTAGACGTCCGCCCAGCCACAGGCGAGCAGCGCATCGCGCATGTGGGGCGGGGGCGGAGCTACGGCGCTGACCGGCGGCTGCAGCGGCAGCGTGATCGCGCGCGCCAGCAACTGCATCGGGCCATCGCCGCGCCCATAGACGGGATCGCCGACGATCGGATGACCCAATGCAGCGCAATGCACGCGGATTTGGTGGGTCCGCCCGGTGAAGGGGTGCAGCTCCAGCCACGCGATGTCGCCGGCGTGGCCCATGAGGCGCCAGGCGGTGCGGGCCGGTGCGCCGTCCGATGCCGCCTCCATGCGCCATCCGGTAGGGAGGCTGCGTTTTCGCAGGCGGTTGGCGACCTCGCCGGCCGTCATGGCCGGGACGCCGTGGACCACGGCCCAATAGGTTTTGCGCACCGTGCCCGCCAGGAACGCGGCCTGTGCCGCCAGCAGCGCCTGCTTGCGCAGCGCCACGACCAGGCAGCCGGCGGTGTCGGCGTCCAGGCGGTGCGCGAGCCACGGCCCGTCCTTGCGGCGGGACAGGCTTGGGAACGCGTCCTCGACGCTGGCGCCGCCGCTGGGTCCGGGATGCACGGCGCGGCCGGCCGGCTTATTCAGCACGACAAAGTGCGGGCTTTGGAACAGGATCGGGATCATGCCGACAGGTTGACAGCGGGGCAGGGGCGGCGGAAGCACCCGTATGCCCGATGACCGGATCTGCGGCCTGAACGCCGTCACCGCCCTGTTTGCCCGCCGCCCCGAGGACGTGATCCGGCTGTTCTACAACGAGGAGAACAAGTCGCGGGTCGGCCCGCTCTGCGCCGAGCTGGCCCGGGTGCGCCGGCCCTACCGCCTGCTGCCGCCAGAGGAGATGGAGCGCGCCGCCGGCACCCCGCA
>CAXTJW010000576.1:0-2367 GCA_964244305.1 uncultured Acetobacteraceae bacterium | reverse complement strand
GCATCGCCGAGATGATCGGCGGCGGCGTGA
This sequence comes from uncultured Acetobacteraceae bacterium, assembly GCA_964244305.1. Classification (GTDB taxonomy): domain Bacteria; phylum Pseudomonadota; class Alphaproteobacteria; order Acetobacterales; family Acetobacteraceae; genus CAHJXG01. The sequence goes on along the minus strand of CAXTJW010000576.1, from coordinate 2,337 downwards.
CGCCCGAGGGCAGCAACCTGCTCCGTTTCATCCCGCGCACCATCGACGAGGACCAGTGGCAGGCCGCGGACCGGGCGATTTTTTGGTTGTGGACCGAGTTCGGCGCCAAGCGGTCGAAGCCGAAGCCGCGTGCAGAGCGTGCGCCCGGCACGAAGCCGCGGGTCAACATCATCGGGCCGATCTACGGCACCTTCAACATGCCGTCCGACCTCGCGGAGATCCGCCGTATCGTCGAGGGCATAGGGTGCGAGATCAACCTGGTGTTCCCGCTCGGCTCGCACATCGAGGACGCGCCGAAGCTGCCGAACGCCGACGTGAACATCTGCATGTATCGCGAGTTCGGCCGGCAACTGTGCGAGGAGCTGGACCGTCCCTACCTCCAGGCGCCGATCGGCCTGCACGCCACGACCAACTTCCTGCGCAAGCTCGGCGAGCTCACCGGCATCGACCCGGAGCCGTTCATCGAGAGCGAGAAGCACACCACGATCAAGCCGATCTGGGACCTGTGGCGGAGCGTCACCCAGGACTTCTTCGCCACCGCGAGCTTCGCCGTGGTGGCGACCGACACCTACGCCCGCGGCATCCGGGGCTTCATGGAGGGCGAGCTCGGCATCCCCTGCACCTTCAGCTTCAGCCGCACCGCCGGCGCGAAGCCCGACAACGCCGCCGTCCGCGCCGCGATGCGCAAGACGCCGCCGTTCATCCTGTATGGCTCGTTCAACGAGCGGATGTATGCGGCCGAGCAGGGTGCGCGCTGCATGTATATCCCGGCCTCGTTCCCCGGCGCCGTCATCCGCCGCGCCACCGGAACGCCGTTCATGGGCTACGCGGGTGCCACCTACCTCGTGCAGGAGTTCTGCAACGCGCTGTTCGACGCGCTGTTCCACATCCTGCCGCTCAGCACGGACATGGACCGCGTTGACCCGACGCCCGTCAGCGCCGGCGAGTGGAACGCCGATCCGTGGGACGACAACGCCGTCACGTTGCTCGACCAATACGTGGAAACCGAGCCGTTCCTGGTGCGCATCTCCGCCGCCAAGCGGGCGCGGGACCGGGTTGAGCAGGACGCAAAGCGTGCGCGCGAGGGCCGGATAACGGCCGGGCGCGTGGAACAATCGCTGGCCGCCATGGCCGCGGGCCGGGCCGCTTGAGCGGCCGGCATAGAACACCCGACGGGCAATGCCCTTCGGAGCGTGGCTGCGGTTCGCGCCGCAGTGAGGCCCCGCCGCACGGGACGTGTGCGGTGATGCAGGAAAATGGAGGGTTTTCCAACTATGTCTGATGTTAATATGCGGGCCAGCTCAAGCTCGGGACTAACGGACTCGGAGGCGCGTGAGTTCCACAGCATCTTCGTGACGAGCTTCATCGTCTTCACCGTGATCGCCATCGTCGCGCACTTCCTGGTCTGGCAGTGGCGTCCGTGGCTGCCCGGGCCGAACGGCTATCCAGGGCAGGCGCTGCTGGACGGCGTGGCCTACGCGAAATCATTCCTGGCATAGGGGGGAACGGCAATGTGGCGTGTTTGGCTGCTTTTTGATCCCCGTCGCGTCCTGGTCGCCTTGTCGGTGTTCCTGTTCGTGCTGGCCCTGTTGATCCACTTCATCCTGCTCAGCACGAGCCGGTTCAACTGGCTCGAAGGCCCGGTCCGCGGCGGCAGCGTGTCGCAGCTGGCTCCGCTGCCGCAAGCGGCGCCAAAGTAACTCGACCATAAAAACCTAATCGTGGCAGTGGGCCGCGCCGGGAAGCAAATCCGGCGCAGTCCACCGCCCAAATAGGCCCCCAGATAGGCCAAGGATTCCGCACCATGGCGATGCTCACATACGAAGAAAAATACCGCGTCCGCGGCGGAACCCTGGTCGGCGGCGACTTATTCGATTTCTGGGTCGGCCCGTTCTACGTCGGCTTCTTCGGCGTCACGACGATTTTCTTTTCGGTGCTCGGAACCGCGCTGATCCTGTATGGCGCAGCACTGGGCGGCGACTGGAACGTCTGGCGCATCAACATTCCACCGCCCGACCTCAGCTACGGCCTCGGCTTCGCGCCGCTCAAGGAGGGCGGGCTTTGGCAGGTCATCACGATCTGCGCGGTCGGCGCCTTCGTGTCCTGGGCGCTGCGTCAGGTCGAGATCTCGAAGAAGCTCGGCATGGGCTATCATATCCCGTTTGCCTTCGGCGTCGCGATCTTCGCCTATATCTCGCTGGTGGTGATCCGCCCGATGCTGATGGGCGCCTGGGGCCACGGCTTCCCCTATGGGATCATGAGCCACTTGGACTGGGTGTCCAACACCGGCTACCAATACCTGCACTTCCACTACAACCCGGCGCACATGCTGGCGGT
>CAXTJW010000575.1:0-2370 GCA_964244305.1 uncultured Acetobacteraceae bacterium | reverse complement strand
AGCGGGCTGCCGGCGATGCCGAGCCGCCGGCCGCGCAGGTCCGCCACCGTCCGCACCGGCGAGTCTGGCGCCGCCATGACCGCGCCAAGCGCCCCGAATGTCGGCGAGAGCGTCCAATCGGCGCCGGACGCACGCTGGCGCGAGGCCCAAAGCCAATCCTGCACCACCATGTCGACGCGCCCGGCCTGCAGCGCGACCTGCGTCGCCTGCGCCGCCGCGAACTCGACCGGCTCGATCACGACGCCAGCCGCCGCATCGAGGCTATGCGTCCGCATGACGTCCAGCTCCCACGCCACGCTGCCGAAGCGCAGGGTGCCGACGCGGATCGGCGGACTGGCCGCCCGCGCATGCCCCAGCGGCAATGCCGCCAGAAGCGGAATCAGCAGCAGCGTGCGGCGTCGGTGGTGCATACGGCCCCTCCCCGGGCGGTCTCGATTATGGTTATCCGCGCATACCAGGGATCAATGTCAATCGCGCCCTGCACGCTTGGTCCGCAGATGTAACGCTTCGGAAGGGGCTGACAAGCCGCCTGCCCCGGCCCACAATCAAATCAGGCCGTGCACGGAACGTGGCCCTGGGGAGAAACGGATGCCGGCCCTTTCCGGTCCAATCGCATTTGTCCTGGCGCTCGTTTTGGCCACGCCAGCCTGCATGCCCGCGCCAGCCTTCGCCGCCGAGCCCGTGACCGTGGGCATCGGCTATCTCGCGTTGACGCCGAAGCATGTGGGGCCGCAGGTCGTGCTCGACCCGCCGTTGACCGACGAGGGCGTGCAGGGCGCGCGCCTGGCGTTGACCGACAACCAGACCACCGGGCGGTTCCTGAACCAGGCCTATGCTCTGCACGAGTCGCTGCAGCCGGACGCCGACGCCGTGCTGGCTGCCGCGCACGCGATGCTGGCCGGGGGCGAGCGGGTGATCGTCGCCGATTTGCCCGCGCCGCTGCTGTTGCGGGTCGCCGACCTGCCGGAGGCGCGTGACGCCATATTGCTCGACGCGACGTCCGAGGACGACAGCCTGCGCGGCGCCGATTGCCGGGCGCGCGTGCTGCATCTGCTGCCGAGCCGGGCGATGCTGGCGGACGCGCTGATGCAGTTCCTCGCGGTGAAGCGCTGGCGCAGCGTGCTGCTGGTGCAGGGTCATAGCGACGCCGACGCGGCCTATGCCGACGCGCTGCGCCGGTCCGCCCGCAAGTTCCAAATGCGCATCGCCGCCGACAAGCCCTGGACCTTCGAGCCCGGCGCGCAGCGGACCGACACCGGCCACGTCACCATCGGCGCCGAGGTCGCACGCTTCACCCAGGGCCTGTCGTACGACGTGCTGGTGGTGGCCGATTCGGCCGATGATTTCGGCGACGACCTGGCGTTCCGCACGACCGACCCGCGGCCGGTCGCCGGTACGCACGGGCTGGTTGCCGCCGCCTGGGCGCGTCCGTTCGAGCAATGGGGCGCGACCCAGCTGCAGGCCCGCTTCCTGAAACAGGCCGGCCGGTTCATGACCACGCATGATTTCGGCGCATGGATGGCCGTCCGCGCCGTGGGCGAGGCCGCAAGCCGCGGGCCCGGCGCCGACCCGGCCTCCATTGCGGCCTATCTGCACGGCCCAAAGTTCGAGTTGGCGGCGTTCAAGGGCTCCCGCCTCACCTTCCGCCCCTGGGACGGGCAGTTGCGCCAGCCGGTGCTGTTGGCCGACGCGCGCAGCCTCGTGTCGGTCAGCCCACAGCCGGGCTATCTGCATCAGTTCTCCGAGCTGGACACGCTCGGCATCGATCAGCCGGAGACGACATGCAAAATGTAGCATTTGCCCTCGCGGCGCTGTTGCTGACGACCGTGGCGGCGCGGGCCGAGCGCCTGCTCGTTTCGAACGAGAAGGACAACACGATCACCGTCATCGATGGCGCGACGCTGGCCGTCACCAACACGATCAAGGTCGGCGACCGGCCCCGCGGCATCGTCGCCAGCAAGGACGGGCGCAGCCTGTATATCTGCACCAGCGACAGCGACCACATCGAGGTGCTGAACCTCGCGACCCTCATTGTCGACCGCATCCTGCCGAGCGGGCCGGACCCCGAACTGTTCGCGCTCAGCCCGGACGGCAATACGCTGTATATCTCCAACGAGAACGACAACATGGTGTCGATCCTGAACATCCCGGACGGGCGGATCATGAACGAAATCCCCGTTGGCGTGGAGCCGGAGGGCATGGGCGTCAGCCCCGACGGCAGGACCCTGGTCAACACGTCGGAGACGACGAGCATGGCGCACTTCATCGACACCGCGACGCAGAAGTCGATCGCCAACGTGCTGGTCGGCAGCCGGCCCCGCGTCGCCCGGTTCACCGCGGACGGCGCGCAGGTCTGGGTCAGCTCGGAGG
>CAXTJW010000574.1:0-2372 GCA_964244305.1 uncultured Acetobacteraceae bacterium | reverse complement strand
TGATCGTGTTCATGGTGGCGGCGCCGTTGATGACGTCGGGCGTCCCGTTGGACCTGCCGAAGACGAGCGCCGCGCCGTTGAACCAGGATGCGGACCCGCTGACCGTCTCGGTGAACGCCGAGGGCAAGATCTTCCTGCAGGAAAACGAGGCGACGCTGCCGGAGCTGGTAAGCAAGCTGCAGGCGATCTCGGACAACAAGTCCGACCGCCGGATCTTCGTGCGCGGCGACAAGGGGATATCGTATGGGCGGGTGCTGGAGGTGATGGCGACCATCACCCAGGGCGGCTTTACGAAGGTGGCGCTGCTGGCGGAACAGACTGGTGCGCCGGCTGCGGCGACTCCGCCGTCGGGGGCCGCTCCGCAGTCTCCAGCCGCTCCGACCCGGCGCTAAAGCCACGGATAGGGCAACCGCCGCCGCAATGACCCCGTATTTGCGCCGCGGCGGCGCGCTGTCGATTGGCGCGCATATCGGCATTTTGCTTGCGATCATAGTGGCTTGGCCGCGGCCGAAGCTGCCGGAGCAGCAGATCGAGCAAACAGCCGTCACGATGGAATTCGAGGTCGCGCCGGCCCCGGTGCAGCGAGGGACGAGACCCGCGCCCACCCCGGCGCGCGCGCCTGCGCCCGTTGCGACGCCCGAGCCGCCGCGACCGGAGCCGCCAGCGCCGCAACCGCCCTTGCCGGAGCCACCGCGCCCGGCGTCACCCGAACCGACGCCGCCTGCACCAGCACCGCCCGTGCTCACCCTGCCCGCTCCGACGCCCCCACCCGCGCCGCCGATGCCTCGTCCGTCTATCGCCGCCCCGGCCCCGCCTGTTCCGCCACCGCCCGCGCCGCCGTCACCTGCACCAACGCCGCCTGCGCCCGTACAAACGGCGCCGGCGCCCTTGCCGCCGCCGCCGGTGCCCCCGGCATCGGGCGCCCCGGCTTTGCCGCGTCCGGCTCCCGCTCCGCCTGCCAACAGCGCCGCGAACCAGCCCAGTCCGCCGCGCACTCCGCCGCCCGAAACCAAGTCGTTGGACAGCGCGCTGGACCGGCTCCGCGCCCAGCTCGCCGCCAAGGAGCCGTCGCGTGCGCCGCCCAGCCCGCCCCGTGCCGCAGCACCCGGTGGCGGCAGCCCGGCCGGCGTCGATAATGCCCTGCTCACCGCCAATGTGCGGCGCGCGATCGGCGACCGGCTGCGTGAGTGCTGGACCGGCGACAGGACCGCGATGGACTATGACAAGCAGGTCGTGCGGTTGATGGTGACAACCGATGCGACCGGCACGATCCGCATCGCCGACATCGCGCCGAACGACGTGTCGCGCACCGGCAATGGAGTCGCCCGCGCCTTCGCCGAACGTGCCCGGCGGGCCGCACTTGACCCGGAGTGCGCCCAGCTTCCATTGCCCGGCGCCCTAAAGGGACAGAACCACTCGTTCGAGATCACGTTCCGGCCCTAGCTTGGCGCCTGTTTAAGAAAGACGCAGCATGAACCCACTCCGCAGCCTCATGGACCGCCGCACCTTATTGGCCGGCATCGCCGTCGCGGCCGTGCCGCTGGCCGCCCGGGCCCAGGGAGCCGGGCAGGGGGGCGTCGGCAAGGGCGACCAGCAGCCGGAGATCACGGTCGACCGCGCCCGCACGGCGCCGATCCCGATCGCCATCCCGAACTTCACCGGCACGCAGCTCGGCGTGGAGATGGCGGGGGTGATCACCAACAACCTCGGCCGTTCCGGCCTGTTCCGCCCCATCAACCAGGCGGCGCAGATCGGCGGCGACACGGGCGACACGCCGAATTTCCAGAACTGGAAGGCGGTCGGCGCGCAGGCGCTGGTGACCGGCCGCGTCGAGGGCGGCGGCAGCAACGTCCGGGTCGAGTTCCGGCTATGGGACGTGCTGCCGGGCCAGCAGATCCAGGGCACCGCCTACACCACCACCGCCGCCAACTGGCGCCGGATCGCCCATATCATCAGCGACGTGATCTACGAGCGCCTGCTGGGCGAGAAGGGCTATTTCGATACACGGGTCGCCTACATCGCCGGGACCGGGCCGCGCGACCGCCGGGTCAAGCGCCTGGCGATTATGGATCAGGACGGCGAAGGCAACCGCATGCTGACCGATGGGGCCTGGCTGGCGCTGACGCCGCGGTTCCATCCGACGCGCGACGAGATCGTGTTCATGTCGTATCAAAATAACCGGCCGCGGGTTTATACCTTCGATCTCGGGAGCGGGGCGCAGCGGGTGTTGGGCGAGTATGACGGCATGACCTTCGCCCCACGCTTCAGCCCCGACGGCAACACCATCATCATGTCGGTCGCCCGCGGCGCCGGGTCGGAGATCATCACCGTCGGCATGGGCGGCGGGCGCGAGCGGCGGCTGACCACCGGCG
>CAXTJW010000573.1:0-2376 GCA_964244305.1 uncultured Acetobacteraceae bacterium | reverse complement strand
CGCGGGTCCGCATCGACCACTGCGGCCTGCGCGCCCTGTTGTTCATGCAGGGCTACACGGCGGCCGAGATCGTCGGGGCATGATCCGCGACGCGGCCGGGCTGATTGAGGCGGGCCTCGCTGCGCCCGCACGGCTCGATGCGCTGGAGCGGGTCGGCGCCCGCTACGCGGTGGCCATCCCGGGCGCCATGCGCGCGTTGATCGAACACCCCGACGACCCGATCGGGCGGCAGTTCATCCCGGACCCGGCCGAGCTCGACGTTGCCCCGCACGAGCTCGCCGACCCCATCGGCGACGATGCGCTATCGCCCCTGCCCGGCGTCGTCCATCGCTATGCCGACCGCGCATTGCTGAAGCCGCTGCTCATCTGCCCGGTGTATTGCCGCTTCTGCTTCCGCCGCGAGCATGTCGGACCCGGCGGCGGCGTGCTGACCGACGCGCAGCTTGAGGCCGCCTACGCCTGGTTCCGCGAGCACCCCGCCATACGCGAAGTGATCCTGACCGGCGGCGACCCGCTGATGCTCTCGCCCCGCCGGCTCGGCGGCATCGTGCAGACGCTCGCCGGCATCCCGCATATCGAGCTGCTGCGTATCCACACCCGCGTTCCCGTCGCCGATCCGGCCCGCGTCACCGCCGCGCTTGCTGCGGCGATGGAGGCTGCGGTCCCGGTCTGGCTCGTGGTCCACGCCAACCATGCCCGCGAGTTCACCCCCGCCGCCGTCGCAGCACTCCGCCGCATCCAGGCCGCCGGAGTGCCGCTGCTGGGCCAGTCCGTATTGCTGCGTGGGGTGAACGACAGCCCGGACACACTGGAAGAGCTGTTCCGCGCCATGCTCCGCGCCCGGGTGAAGCCATACTATCTGCACCAGCTCGACCCGGCGCCCGGCACGGCCCGGTTCGCGGTGCCGATTGCCGAGGGCCAGCGCATCCTGCGCGCCCTGCGCGGCCGGCTCACGGGCCTGGCCTGGCCCACCTACGTGCTGGACATCCCGGGAGGCCACGGCAAGGTGCCGATCGGGCCGGGCTACCTCGAGCACAGCGGGGTGCACGATCCCGCAGGCCACTTGCACAGGATTATCGACTAGCCCAGCGAGGCATCCCAGTACCCGTGTCCAATGGCATGGGTCCTTCACTGCTGTACGGTTATTGTCAGATTTACCTGGCCTGTGCAGGAAAAATCGTAGTAGGTCGGATTCGAAGCGATCCCGCTGATTGCACCCCGCTACGCTTTCGCCTGTGCGACCTGGATCAACGTAGTGCGGCGCCCGCTCCGGCAGCCTGCCCCTGTGCATGGAAGGTCAGCGAGTGCCATCATCATCGACCGGCGCGACAAACGGCCCGACCAGCCTCCTGCGCCGTGTCCTTGATCATCCGACGTTCATCCTGCCGCGCGACTTCACGCTGTTTTTGATCGGAGCGCGCACGGATGCCGCCATCGAGAAGACCCGGGCGGCGGCGGGCGCCCGGGTCGCCTTCGAGGAGGCCTACAACAAATCGACCGATCCCTGGGCCTCCGCCACCCCGCGCTACCGCTATCAGCAGCGCAAGTACGAGCAAATCATGGCACTGCTGCCCGAGCGGAGGTTCAGCCATGCGCTCGATCTGGGATGCGGCCTCGGGTTGCTGTCGCAACGGCTGGCCGAGCGGTGCGACGCGGTGCTGGGCGTCGACCTCGCCGAGGCGGCCCTGGGGCACGCGCGCGAACGCGGGGCCGGCATCGCCAACCTGACCTATGTCCAGGGCGATGTGCTGGACCTTCCGGCCGAACTCGATGGGCGCTTCGACCTTATCGTCCTGGCCGACACGCTCTATTACCTGGCGCCGCTGAGCGACGGCCTGCTCAAGGCGTTGAGCGCGCGGTTGGCCGATCTCCTGATGCCGGGCGGCCTCTGCCTCCTGGCCAATCATTTCTTCTTTGCCGCCGACGCAGACTCCAGGCTGTCCCGCCGCATCCACGACGCGTTCACCTGGTCGCCGCGCTTCGCCGCATTGGGCCATCATCGCCGGGCATTTTTCCTGGCCACCCTGCTTGAGGAGAAGAATGGGCTTAGGGAGCAGAATGGGTTGGCAGGGCTGGATCGCGCCCCGGCGGATACGGGCCGCCGCCTTGCCCGGGTGGCGGACGCGGGTTAGAAACGCCGCTCGCTATGGGCACACGCCCGGCTTTTTAAGTCTTGTCCCGATAAGCAGGTCCGTTCGATGAAACAGCAGGCAAACCTCATTCGCGCCGGTCAGGTGCTGGACCACGGCGGCCGCCGCTGGACCGTGCTGAAGCAGCAGATCATCACCCCCGGCAAGGGCGGCGCCTTCATCCAGGTCGAGATGCGCGACCTCAAGACCGGCAACAAGACCAACGAGCGCTGGCGCACCGCCGACA
>CAXTJW010000572.1:0-2402 GCA_964244305.1 uncultured Acetobacteraceae bacterium | reverse complement strand
AGGCTGTCGAGCAGGCTGCGCATCGCCGGGGCGGACAGGGTGAAGCGGTCCTGGCCCTCGCGGCTCTTAGCCTGGCGCGCCGCCAGCATGCTGGCCATCGGCGCCAGCAGCCGCGGCGGCGGCAGGGTCGCGAGGCGGGCGCGGGACTTCTGGAACGTCTCGAGCCAATGGACCTCGGGGGTGAGCCGGGTGACCTGCAGCAGGTTCCAGCCGATGCCGATGAGCAGCACGAGGAAGATCAGGCCGTTCAGCAAAGGGTTGCTGGAAAAGGCGTTAATCAGCGCGCCCGACAGCAGGACCGTGAGCACGATGACCGCGAGCAGGAATCCCAGCATGCGGATGAGATAGATTTTGGGCCGAGTCATGGCTTGGCCGCCGTGGCTGCTGCCGCTGCCGCGGGTTCGGCCGCCGGCGCGCCCGGCACGTTGGTACTCAGGTCGACGCGGTCGGCCGGGCCGTCCCCGCCGGCGGACCCGAGCGCCCGGACGTAGATGCGCGTGGACGGGATGCCCTCGTTGATCAGCACCGCCCGTGCCTCCAGCGCGCGGGCCAACGAGAGCCGGCGCGGGGTGGACGGATCATCGGTGGTCCCGGCGGCGTAGGCCAGCACGTTGATCGCTTGGTCGGTGCTGCGGAGCGGCCGGACAAAATCGCGGATCGCCGCCTCGGTCGCGGGATTGAGGTCGGCCCGGCCGACGCCGAAGGTCACCCGGACGCCGCCCGGCGCCGGAGCGGCCTCACCGGGCGCGTCGGCTGCAACCACCACCGGCGGCGGCTCGGGCGGGCGCTGCACCGGGACGGCGACGGCCGGCGGGATTGCGGCGATGGCGGGCGGCGCAATCGGCACGACCGGCGGCTTCGGCGGCACCGGAAGCGCGGCTGCCCCAGACTTGGTGGTGTCTGTCTTGCCGGCGTTCGGTTTGGCCGCGGGCCGGGTTGGGTGGTGCTGCGGCGGGGCCGGGCGGGGCCGGGCTGTCGGTTTCAACGCGTCCAATGCGCCCGGATTTACACCGGGCTGCGCCGGCTGAGCCTGGGCCGCACCGGCCATGCAGAGCAGCAACAAGGCTTGCAGCCCCATCCTCCAGCGGGCAGGTACGCACCCAGGCATCAGCCGGTGCGGCCCTCGGCGGCGCTCACGCCCTCGGCCACCACCTCGCGCAGCCGGGCGTGCATATGCGGGTTGGCGGCCACGATGTCGTTCGGCCCGGCCTCGTGCAGCACGCTCTCGGCGCCGGCGGGATCGGTGACGAAGCCGCCGGCCTCGCGCACGATCAGCAACCCGGCCGCCATGTCCCAAGGCTTGAGACCGAGCTCCCAATAACCGTCGTAGCGCCCCGCCGCGACCCAGGCGAGGTCCAGCGCCGCAGCACCGAAGCGCCGGACGCCGGCGACCTGCGGCATCAGCAGGCCCAGGGTGCGGGCGAACGCGAGGCGACGCCCGCCCGCGACGGCGGCGAACGGGATGCCGGTTGCGAACAGCGCGTCCTTAAGCTCGCGCCGGGCCGAAACGCGCAGGCGGCGCTCGTTCAGGAACGCGCCGCCGCCCTTCTCGGCCCAGAACATCTCGTCGTTCACGGGATTGTAGATCATCCCCGCCGTGATCTCGGTGCTGCCGTCCTGCAGCCGCTTCTCCAGCGCGATCGAGATGCACCAATGCGGGATGCCGTGCAGGAAGTTGGTCGTGCCGTCGAGCGGGTCGACGACCCAGCGCCACGACCAGTTGTCGCTACCGGACTTGCCGCTCTCCTCCATCAGGAAGCTGTAGCCCGGCCGCGCCTTGCCGAGTTCCTCCCGCATGGTGGATTCCGCGCGGATATCGGCCTGACTCACGAAGTCGCCCGGCCCTTTCACGCTGACCTGGAGTTGCTCGACCTCGTTGAAGTCGCGCAGCAGCCGCTTCGACGCCTTCTGCGCGGCATTCTGCATGACGGTCATGTGGGGCGACAGGCGCAGCGCCATTACGAGCGGGCCCGCTCCACGTATGAGGCGTCCTCGGTGCGGACGACGATGCGCTCGCCGGCCTCGACGAACGGCGGCACCTGGGTCTTGACGCCGTTGGCGAGGCGGGCGGGCTTGTAGCTGCTGGTGGCGGTCTGACCCTTGACTACCGGGTCGGCCTCGACGACCTCGAGCACGACGGTGCTGGGCAGGCGGATGCCGGTCGGCTCGTCCTCGACCATGTCGACCGTCACGGTCATGTTGTCCTGCAGGAACGGCGCCATGTCGCCCAGCAAGTCCATCGGGATGAGGGTCTGCTCGAAGCTCTCGGGATCCATCAGCACGACGTTGGAGCCGTCGGTGTAGGAATAGGTAAAGTCCTTCTCCGAGGTCATCAGCCGTTCGACGCTGTCGGCGGTGCGCCAGCGCTCGTTGGTCTTGTTGCCGGTCTTGAGGTCGCGCAT